>JBJOPC010000175.1:0-10754 GCA_046050965.1 Verrucomicrobiota bacterium
GGAGATGCCGGTCCGAAATTGGTTAAGCGGATGCTTGAAAAGCTCGCTGCTGATATCGTGCGAGAGCTTGCTACTGTGCCGAAATAACATCGCCAAACCAAACGGACAACCGCAGCTCCCCGGTTTTCAAGCTTGCGTTTTGGTGCGCTGGCACGAACTATTTCGCCCCATTTATGACCACTGACATCGCCGTAGCAACCGAAGTTCACTTTTTCAACTGGCTCGAAAAAAATCGCGCTCGCCTCATCCAAGGCGGCGTCGCCGTCGCGCTCGGCGCACTGGTCGTGTCATATTATTTCTACCACAAAGGCGAGACGGAAGCCGCCGCGAGCGAAGCCATCTCCAAAGTCCAGCCCGGTGCCGGCGCAGCGGATGCGTATCTGAAAATCGCCGCCGAGAATCCCGGCACCCCCGCCGCGCAACGCGCCACAGTGCTCGCCGCCGGTGAACTTTTCGCCGCCGGTAAATTTACTGACGCACAAACACAGTTCGAAAAAGTCGGCGCAGACGTGACCGACAACGCGCTCCGCGCGCAAGCCGCGCTCGGCGTCGCCGCCAGCCTCGACGCACAGGGCAAGCCCGAAGCCGCCACGCGTTACGCGGACATCATCCAACGTTTTGCGACCGACCCCGCCGCCACCCAAGCCCGCTCCGCGCTCGCTCGCCTCTACGAGGCGACCGGCAAATACACCGAAGCCATTCCGCTCTACCAAGAACTCGCGCGCTCGGAAGCTTACTCGTCCATCGGCCTCGAAGCGGGTGTGCGCCTGCAAGCCTTGCTCGCCAACCATCCCGAACTGTTGCCGAAAACTCCCGCGCCCGTCGCTGCGCCGCCCGCTGCTAAATAATCTTTTATGAACACCCGCACCCTGCTCCGCGAACTTATCGCTGAATTCATCGGCACTTTTGCGCTCTGCTTCATCGGCATCGGCGCGATTCATCATTTCAGCGGCGCGCCCGGCGGCTTGCTGGGCATTGCGTTGGCGCATGGTTTGACCATCGCAGTGTTCGCGTCGGCGTTCGGCGCGATTTCCGGCGGGCAATTTAATCCAGCGGTTTCCTTCGCGCTGTTGATCGGCGGGAAAATGGATTTGAACAAAGTCATCGCCTACATCCTCGCGCAACTCGCGGGCGCCACGGCGGGCGCGTGGTTCGCGCGCGGCCTGCTCGGCAGCTACACGGCGGTAAGCGACGGCACCCCGGATCTCGGCGGCCCGGCGGGTGCAATTCAAGGCATCTGCATCGAAGCGGTGCTGACCTTCTTCCTCGTAACGGTCGTCTACGGCACAGCGGTGGACAAACGCGCGCCGCAAATTGGCGGGCTGGCCATCGGCTTGTGCGTCACGCTGGATATTTTGTTCGGCGGACCACTCACCGGCGCGGCGATGAATCCCGCGCGCGTGTTCGGCCCGGCACTCGTCAGCGGCCACTGGTCAAACCACTACGTTTACTGGGCGGGGCCGATGCTCGGCGGTTTGTTGAGCGGTTTGATTTACGGACGTTTCCTGATTCGCGACAACTAATTTTGTAACTGCATTTTTAATTTCCCCATGAAACTTTCCATCATCGGCACGGGTTACGTCGGCCTCGTCACCGGCACTTGCTTCGCAGAAGTCGGTCACACCGTCATCTGCGTGGACAACGACGACGCCAAAGTAAAAATGCTGCAAGCGGGCGGCATTCCCATTTACGAACCCGGCCTCGAAGACATGATCAAGCGCAACGTCGCTGCCGGTCGTCTCAATTTTTCCAACTCCATCGCCCACGGCGTCCAGAACTCCGACGTGATTTTCATCGCCGTCCCCACGCCGCCGCAAGCCGACGGCTCCGTGGATTTGAGCTACATCGAAAAAGTCGCGCGCGACATCGCCGCCGCCATGACGAGCTACAAAATCATCGTGGACAAATCCACCGTGCCCGTGAAAACCGGCGACAAAGTGGCCGAGACCATCAAGCGTTATTGCAAGACCAAGACCGAGTTCGATGTCGTCAGTAATCCGGAGTTCCTCCGCGAAGGTTTTGCCGTCGAAGATTTGATGAAGCCCGACCGCGTCGTCATCGGCACGCACTCGCAACGTCCGGTGAAGGCGATGACCGAAGTCTACACGCCGTTCAAAGCGCCCATCATCGTCACCGACATCAACTCTGCCGAACTCATCAAGCACGCAGCGAATTCCTTCCTCGCGCTGAAAATTTCTTACATCAACGCCGTCTCCATCATCTGCGAAGCCAGCGGCGCCAACGTGCAAGAAGTCGCCAACGGCATGGGCATGGACGCCCGCATTGGCCGCCGGTTCCTCGACGCCTCGCTCGGTTTCGGCGGCAGTTGTTTCCCGAAAGATTTGAGCGCGTTCATCAAAATTTCTGAACAGCTCGGCTACAATTTCAATCTGCTCAAGGAAGTCCAACACATCAACGACCACCAGATGGATCGGTTCGTGAAAAAAATCATCGAGACGCTCTGGGTCTTGAAGGACAAAAAAATCGGTGTGCTCGGGCTCGCGTTCAAGCAGAACACCGACGACTGCCGGATGTCGCCCGCCATTGACCTTTGCCTGCGCTTGCAGAAAGAAGGTGCCACGCTCCGCGTGCACGATCCCAAGGCGATGGACAAAGCGAAATCAGTTTTGAAAAACGTCACCTACGTGGACGACATGAATGCCGTCGCCGAAGGCTGCGACGCCCTCGTGGTCGCGACCGAATGGCCCGAGTTCAAGCAACTCGACCTCGAACGCGCCCGCAAAGCCCTCACGCATCCCATCATGTTCGACGGCCGCAATCTCTTCGACCCCGCCGAGATGGAATCACACGGCTGGATTTACAAGAGCATCGGCAGATAGTTTTTAGTTTTGAGTGTTTAATTTTTAGTTGCGATGAGCGCCGAACCGCCTCCCCCAACTAACAACTCAAAACTAAAAACTAAAAACCTAGTTGAAGTCAGCGCCGCCCTGCTCTTCCACGACGGCAAACTTTTGATCGCCCAACGTCACGCCCACGCGCACCTCGGCGGCTTGTGGGAATTTCCCGGCGGCAAACGCGAACCCGGCGAAACCGCCGAGCAGTGCCTCGTCCGCGAACTGCGCGAAGAACTCGGCGTCGAAGTTTCCGTCGGCGCGCTCGTGGCAGAACTCACCCACGCCTACGCCGAGAAAAGCGTCCACCTAAAATTCTTCGCCTGCTCGCTCCGCTCCGGCGAACCGCGCCCGCTCGACTGCGCCGCCGTAAAATGGGTCACGCGCGACCAACTCGCCGCCCACGAATTCCCCGCCGCCGACGCGCAGTTGCTCACGCGCTTAGGCGCACCCAGCGAGCTTTGGCCGAGTGACCACGCCTAGTTCACCCAAAGTTTTTTACTGACAACCCGCCCCACGCACCCGCTAATTACCGTCCATCATGTCAGCCGTTGCCCATCATTTGAGACAGACTCGCGAAGCCCAAGGCCTCACCGTGCATCAGGTCGCCGACTTCACTAAGATTCGCACCGACCATATTCAAGCACTCGAAGAAGGCAACTACTCCGTGTTCTCCGCGCAGATTTACATTCGCGGCTTCGTGCGCGCCTACTCGCGGATGTTGAAATTGGACGAAGCGCAAATGCTCGCCGCGCTGGATTTAGAACTCGCGCAGACGGATAAATTTTCCGAGCCGCCGCCGCTCACTGACCGCAAACACACACTGGTGGACACGCTCACGCTGCTGCTCTCGAAAATAAATTGGAAGGTCGCGCTCATCGTTGGCGCGGTCGTCCTCATCCTCGGCGTGACCGCCACAATCTACACGAGCTGGCGGCAATACAAAACTGCCGACCCACTCGCCGGCCTCACGCCGGGCGTCTACCAAGGTTCAGGGAACGGCGGCGACACCTTGCCGCTGCCCGCGACGGCTGGGAAAAAATAAGCAGCGGAGTTTTTTTTTGTTGGGAATTTCCGTTCGGAGTTCCGCCTTCAGGCGGTTGGGCGTTTTCAATTGTCCGAGCCGCGTGAACGCGGAACTCCGAACCACCGCATTGGAGGCGTCAACGAGCTGCCAAGAAAATCAGCCCGCAAAGCAACAACGCGCAGCAAAGATTCACATACAACGCGGCGAGCAAGTCGTCCACCGTGACGCCCCAGCCGCCGGGAAGTTTTTGACTTTGCTTCACCGGCCATGGTTTCCAAATGTCGAAGAGACGGAACAGCGCGAAGCCGACCAGCAAAAAAACCATGCCCGTCGGTTTGCAAAAAAGATTAGTCCAGGCCTGCTGAAAATCCATGCGTGTCAGCAGCAGTGCGAAGCAAACCGGGATTGCCGCAATCTCGTCCAACACAATTGACCCGGGATCAGTTTCACCGAGAATTTTTTCGCCGCGCCCGCAGAACCAAACCGAAGCCGCCAGCCCAAGCATGGTTCCCAGCACGAACAGCAGAAAATTTCCCGGCCACAGCAGCAGCGCGAACCAGCCCAAGCCCACCACCGAACCCCACGTTCCCGGCGCGAACGGAATCCGTCCCACGCCAAAACCCTGCGCCACGAACAAAATCAGTTTGTCCTTCACAAGTCAGAGAGATAGAGCGCGCGGTTGCGCCACAGGTAAAGCCAGCCCGACAACATCGTCAGCCCCACCGCCACCCATTTCGCCAGCGCAGTGAAACTCACCGACCACGGTGTGCCAAACAGTTTGAAGCCGAATACCAGTTCGCCGAACACGCCCCATTGCGCGTAGCTCTGCACCACGAGAATGGCGATGACCGCAACGATTTGCGAAATGGTTTTGTGTTTGCCGTAGCGCTCTGCCGCCAGCACGACATTCTTGGACGCCGCGAGCAGGCGCAGTCCCGTGATGGCGAGTTCGCGAGCGACGATGATGACGACCATCCATGCGGGCATCAGGTTCAACCCTACGAACGCGATGAACGCCGAGCAGATTAAAATTTTGTCCGCGAGCGGGTCCATGAGAATGCCGAAATTCGTAATCAAGTTCCGTTCGCGCGCAATCTTGCCGTCAAAAAAATCCGTCAAGCTCGCCGCGCAAAACAGCACCAGCGCCATCGTCTGATGCCCACGCACGCCGGAAAAAATCACGCCCAAAAAAACTCCCGTCAGCGCGAACCGCGAAATCGTGAGTTTGTTGGGCAGGTTCATGTTTGCGTCCGGGAAAATTACATTCCGAGCTTCTGCATTTCCGCCTGCAACCCGCGTTGGAACGCTTGCACATCTTCGGGCGTGGGCTTGTAACCGGGCTGCGCGGTCACGAGGCCGAGGCGACCTTGGTCGTCCACATACCACGACGCGGTTTGGCCGTCGGAAAATTTCACACCGCCGCTGACGAGCGCGCCGGGGCGGGCGATTTGATCCACGCTCACGGACACGCCGCCGCCGATCGGCGGCGCGGGCACAACCACGGGCGTGGGCGCGGGCGGGACAATTTCCTTGGGCGGCTCTGGATTTTTGGGAACGAGTTTGAGGTCGTCCACGAGCAAGCGCGTGTCGAGGTAGGTGAGGCGGATTTGGAATTCGCTTTCGAGGTGTTTCTGGATTTCCGCGAGCTTCGCGCCGTCGGCAATCCACGCGGCGACTTTTTGTTTTTGAGATTCGTCGAGGTTCATCAGGGCGCGCGCAGTGTCGGCGAGCAGGGCGGTGAATTCAATCCGAATCCGGAAACCGCGCGGGTCGCCGGGGTTCTGGCTTGCACCGGGGCGTCGCTCGGCTAGCTTTTCCGCCCGTTAATTTTTTATGAATTACAAAATCTCGTCACGCGCCGCTTCGCTCTCGCCTTCGCTCACGTTGGTCATTGATTCCAAAGCCAAAGCTATGAAGGCCGCCGGCGAAGATGTCGTCGGTTTCGGCGCAGGCGAACCGGATTTCGACACGCCGCAGCACATCAAAGACGCCTGCGCCAAGGCGCTCGCCGCTGGCTTCACTAAATACACGCCCGCTGCGGGCATTCCCGAATTGCGCGAAGCCATTGCGGAAAAATTCAAGCGCGAGAACGGCCTCACTTACAAACCCAGCCAAGTCATCGTCTCGTGCGGCGGCAAACATTCCTGCTACAACGTTATTCTCGCGACGTGCGAGGCGGGCGACGAGGTCATCATCCCGTCGCCGTATTGGTTGAGCTACCCCGAGATGGTCAAGCTCGCCGGCGCAAAACCCGTCATCATTGAGACGACGGACAAGACGGAATTCAAAGTCACGCCCGCGCAACTCCGCGCCGCCATCACGCCGAACACGCGGCTGTTCGTTCTGAATTCGCCGAGCAATCCCACCGGCTCGGTTTACACGCCCGAAGAAATCAAAGCCCTCGGCGACATTTGCGTGGAGAAAAACGTCCTCATCATGAGCGACGAAATCTACGAACACCTGCTCTATGACGGAGCGAAGGTGAAAAGCGTCGCCAGCTTCTCGCAGGCGCACTACGACCACACCATCATCGTCCACGGTTTTGCGAAAGCTTGGAGCATGACGGGGTGGCGCTTGGGCTTTCTCGCCGCGCCCGAGCCGATTGCCAAAGCCATTGACGCCGTGCAATCGCACAGCACGAGCAACCCCACCTCGTTCGCGCAAAAAGGCGGCGTGGCCGCGCTCACCGGTTCGCAGGAACATTTGCCGGTGTGGCTCGCGGAATTTTCCAAGCGCCGCAGCTACGCCCACGCGAAACTCAATTCCATCCCCGGCATCTCTTGCGTGAACGCCAAGGGCGCGTTTTATTTGTTCCCGAACATCTCCGCGCTCGGCCTCAAGTCCGGCGAATTCTGCGCGAAACTTCTCGAACAGGAAAAAGTCGCCGCCGTGCCCGGCATCGCGTTCGGCGCGGACGATTATCTCCGCATCAGCTACGCGACGAGCATGGCGAACATCGAGAAGGGGCTCGACCGTCTGGAAAAATTCTGCAAGGCCTTGAAGAAATAATCGCCTGTGATTGATACCGACCAAAAGCTCGCCGAGTTCCTGCCCGTCATCCACGCCGCCGAATGGGTGGCCGTGGACACCGAAGCCGACAGCTTGCACGCGTATCCCGAGAAGCTCTGCCTGCTCCAAATCAGCACCACGGCAGGCGACGAACTTGTAGATCCCATCGCAGGCATGAGCATCGTGCCGCTGCTCGACGCGTTGCGTGGACACGAGTTGATGTTTCACGCTGCGGATTACGACCTGCGGTTGTTTCGCAAGCACCACAATTTTGTTCCCGAAAGAATTTTCGACACCATGCTCGCCGCGCGGCTGCTCGGCGAAAAACAATTCGGCCTCGGCAACCTCGTGGAAAAATTCCTCGGCGTGAAGCTCGAAAAAGGTTCGCAGAAAGCCGACTGGGCGCGGCGTCCGCTCACGCCACGCATGGAGGAATACGCGCGCAACGACACACACTACCTCAAGCCGCTCGTGGATAAACTCCGCGCCGAACTCGTCGCCAAAAACCGCCTCGCATGGCATCAGGAAAGTTGCGCGCGGCTCATCGTTGATTCCTCGCGCCTCGAAGCACCCGACCCCGACATGGTCTGGCGCGTCAAAGGCAGCTTCGGTTTGCTGCCCGCTGCGATGGCCGTGCTGCGCGAGATTTGGAGTTGGCGCGAAAATGAAGCCCTCGCCGCCGCGCGCCCGCCGTTTTTTGTGCTGAGCCACGAACTCATGGTCGCCCTCGCCGACGCCGCGACCACGGATAAACCCGTAGACCCGCTCGTGCCGCGCCACCTCACCTCGCGTCGGCGCGCTGGTTTGGCCAAAGCCATTCAAGTCGGACTCGCCGTGCCGCCGGAAAATTTCCCGCAACCGCTGAAGACCGAACGCCGTCGCCCGGACGAAGCCGAGTTCCGTCGTTTCCGCGAATTAGAAAAACGCCGCGACCAACACGCGACCGCGCTCGGCATAGACCCCACCCTCATCGCCCCCCGCGCCACCCTCGGCGAACTCGCCCACAACTGGGACCAACACGCCGCCGACTTGATGAACTGGCAGCGCGAGTTGTTAAAGTGACAGGCAAACAGCAGGGCTTCGACGGTTAGCGAATCAAACATGGCCACGAAAGCTCCAACAAAACTGAAGTCTGCCTGCCTGTGGTTCGCATTTTTATTTGGGTTGGTCGGCGCGCTGATTTTTTGCGCGGCGATTCAATTCGTGTGGAAGCACGGATTTGACTACAACGATGTCATGAGCCTGACTGAAGACGGCGGGGCGGTGGATTGGACTACCGGTGAACGTCCATTTTACGCCCAACTGCCTGCCTGCGCTTATTCGCTGCCATTTTTTCTGATGTGTTTCGCCTCATGGTTTACCAGCCGCCGAGTGGGCATGGGTTATCACGGGCGAATTTGCCGAGGCACAGAATGATTATTCCGAAACCGAAGTTGCGTTATTCTCGCTGCGAGTCGCACAAACGGACTGAACTCTTTTGCGTCTTCACCGCACTAACTTCACCGCACGACTTCAAACGCGTAGCCCTTCAAGTATTCCGTTTCGGAAGTGTCTGGAAACAAAATCAGGCCGCTTGCAGTTCGCGGACATGATTGAGATCGCGCTGTCCGATGGGGCGTAGTTGCGAAGCGAGCACGGTGGCTACAGCAATAGTTTTACCCGCGAAGGTGATGAATTCTACTTCGTAAGCCGTGCCGCCGCTATGAATGTGGACGACGACACCCACATCGCCGACCTGCAAATCTTCGTCGGGAAGATTGCTCGTCAACACCACGCAGTCATGCTCGTTGATTTTCATCTTGCTAGAGAGGGTAGGCGGTAATCAGGCGTGGCGCAACCGTGCCGTAATCAAATTGCCAGACGCTGCGAACCAAAGGGCTGCGCCCATCCGGCGCGGGCAAATCGCCTTCCACCAAATACCGTGTGCCAAAACCAGTTTCACGTGTGCGGGTCACCTCATGAATTATTCCATGTTCATGCAAAGCCGTCGCCAACTGCTCCCAAGCATCAGCGGCGAATCCGAATTCACCAAAGAACCGCGCTTTGCTTGCTCCGAAACGGTGAGTTGGATTGAGCAGATAATTCAAAACCTTCTCGCGCGCGACGATGGCGTTTTCGGCGTTCGGCAATTTCATCGGGACAAAGGTTACTCAACTTTACCGCACCACTTCAAACGCGTAGCCCTTCAAGTATTCCGTTTCGGGAATCATCGGAATGACGGGGTGGTCAGGCGATTGCGAGTAGGTCGCCACGCGGCGCAACACGCGGCGGGTGTCGAACGCGGCAGACAGCACGGTGTTCTGGAACGTCGCGGCGTCCACATGATGCGAACAGCAGAACGTCGCCAACGTGCCGCCGACTTTGAGCAGCTTGAGCGCGCGCAGGTGGATTTCTTTGTAGCCGCGCAACGCGTCGTCCACCGTCGCCCGGCTGCGGGTGAATGACGGCGGGTCGAGGATGATGAGGTCGTAGCGCGGGATGACGCGTTCGTGCGGCGCGACGGCGGTGTTCGCCTTGAGCCAGTCGAAGACGTTGACGGTTTCGGCGGTGAGATTTTTCTCCACGCCGTTTGCCTGCGCGTTGCGGAGTGAAGCAGCGACGGCATCCGCGCTCTGGTCGAGCATATGCACTTGCTGCGCACCCGCGCGGGCGGCGTGTAGCCCGAAGCCGCCGAGAAAACTGAAGCAGTCGAGAACGTTCGCGCCCTTCGCAAACTGCGCGACAGCTTCGTAGCTCGTCTGTTGGTCGAGATACATCCCCGTCTTGTGACCGTTGACTAAATCGGTCTCGAACTTCAAGCCGTTGAGGTTCACGAAAACCGGCCCGGTCAATTCACCGGCGAGCAAACCGTTCGATTCGGTCAAGCCCTCGAACTTGCGCGAGGCCACGTCGCTGCGTTCCATGATGGCGCGCGGGGAAAATATTTTTTGCAGCGCGGCGACAATCATCGCCTTGCGTTGATCCATGCCGAGCGAAGAAATCTGCACACACAGCACATCCTCGTATTTGTCCACGATGAGGCCGCTCAAGAAATCGCTCTCGGCGTTCACCACGCGGAAGGACGACGCGTGCGGCAGAAACCGCGAGCGCACGTTCAGCGCGGCGCGGATGCGGTCTTCAAAAAACTTTTCATCCACCTCCACGCGCTCCGGCGACAACACGCGGACGTGAATTTTGGATTTGGAATTGTAGAAGCCCACGCCGAGAAAACGTTGGCGGTGGTCTTTGACCTGCACGAGCTGGCCGTCGGCGGCGGGTTGCGTGAGGCGAAGTCCCGCGCCGTGGTAGAGCCACGGATGCCCCGCGACAATGCGGTCGGCTTCGCCGGGACGAACGATGACAGTGGGCAAGGCGGACGAAGTGGCAATGGCAGGTGCTTCCATAATATTTTTTGTAAACAGTTTGGTTCCGCAAACGCGCGGAATTTCAGCGAGACGTTACGCAGAAATTAAATCAGAAGCGAGACAAGCTTTGGAGTGCGGCGACACGTCGCCGCTTTGTCACTGGGAGACATGTCTCCCAGTGACAAAGCGCGGTCATGCCCGCGCACTCCACAGCCGAAGACAAACCGCGTTTGAGTGATAAAACAAAACCACCTTACTTTTCCGCAAGCAGCGCGGCCAAATCGAGCGCGTGGCTGAACATGGCGAGTTCACCGTTCGCCGTGCGCGGCCACTCGGACGGCGGGCGGTCACGGTAGAGTTCGAGGCCATTGCCGTCGGGGTCACGGAGATAAATCGCTTCGCTCACGCCGTGGTCCGCCGCGCCGTCGAGTTCAATATTCGCGGCAAGCACGCGGCGCACGGCATCCGCCAGCGTGGCGCGCGTGGGATACAAAATGGCTGCGTGATAAAGCCCCGTCGTGC
>JBJOPC010000176.1:0-2837 GCA_046050965.1 Verrucomicrobiota bacterium
TTGGCGAGTTGCACGTTGGTGATAGTGAGCGCGGAGTTGGTCGCACCGACGACGTTTGCGTTATTGAACTGCCATTGCAAACTCACGACGGGACTGCCGAGCCAACCGGCGGTGAACGTAGCGTTGCTGCCAGCGAACACAGACTGGCTCGCCGGCTGGTTCGTGAACACGGGCGCGGTGACGACGGTGAGCAACGCGGGCGCGCTGGTAACGATGCCGTAGAAATTGCTCAACACGACGGAGAACGTGCCGCCGTTCGCAATCTTCACGCTGGTGAGCGCGAACGAGGAGTTGGTCGCGTTGACGATGGAGGTGTTGGTGTTGAACTTCCATTGATACTTGAGCGGAAGATCGCCGAGGTTGGTGACGGAGAACGTGACGGCGTTGCTGACGACGATGAGTTGGCTCTGCGGCGGCGTGAGGACGACGGGCGGGAGGCGCAGCGTGAGCAGCGCGTTGGAACTGGTGGCGGCGCCGTAGCGGTTGGTGGCCACGACGGAGAACTGGCCGTTGGTCATGGCGAGCGTCGTCGCGGCGAGCGCGAGCGTGGCGTTGGTCTCGCCGACGAGCGTAACACCGTTGAGCCGCCACTGGTAACCGAACGGGCCGGTGCCGCTGACGGCGCTGGTGAAATTCACGGGCAAGCCCAGCACGTTCGTCTGCGCGAGCGGTTGCGTGGTGAACGCTGGCACTTGGCCGATGTCCACGGAGACGACCGCGCTGGTGACGGAGCCGAAATTGTTGGAGACGGTGCAGAAATAATTTCCCGCTTGATTCGTCTGCGCGGCGGTGAAATCGAGCACGGCGTTGGTGGCGTTGGCGAGCGGGCTGCCGTTGAAGTTCCATTGATAGTTCAACGTGGCCGCGCCGACGGCGGCGACGCCGAGGTAGAAATTCGCGCCGACGGATTGGTTCGTCACGCCGACGGGCGACTGGATGATTTTCGGCGCGCCGGTAGGAACGAGTTGGACGTAAGTATAGCCGAGCGCCTTTATGCCCTGAATGATGGTGTAAAGGTTGGTGTGTTCATAGAAGCCGTGAAAAAAAGCGTTGGCCGTGCCGTCGCGAATGACGAGGTTTTTCTTGGCGGCGTTGACGATTTGCAAAGAGGAGCGACCCGTGGCGGGCGGGAGCGGATTGGGTTCGTAGTTGCCGAGGTTCTCGCCGACGATGCGGTTGCCATGCACGTCCTGCGCGATGGGATACGGGAAAAATTGTCCGGCAATGTGACGGTTGGCGGGCGTATAATCGTCGGCAAAATACAGCGCGCGCATCATCGTGAGGTTGAAGTTCGTGGCGAAAATCCGGTAATCCAATTCGGACGCGGCATAGTGCGGCGGCTCCCACGCAACGGGCGGAATCCCGGCGACGGTCATTTGCTGAAGACCGAGCGCGAGGCGGTTGCTGACCCACGCGTAGGAATCTTCGGCGACGGGCTGATAATTTTCAAAGTCGGTGGAGTTGGTGAAAAAAGATTCACGCCAGAATTCAAAATCATCGGCGCTCACACCGGTGCTGGGGTTGGCCACGACATCGTATTGGTGCGTGTAGCCGTGCATGATGAACTGGCCGCCGTTGGTTCCGGCGTGGCGGAATTCGCCGAGCATGACGCGCGCGACGGCGTCATTGGTGTCCGAGATGATGTGTTCGAGCGGGATGCCGCTGTTGTAATAACCTTGCGGGTCGGTGTAGTGCGGAATGACGGCCATGGCGAACGGCACGCTGTTGGATTTCAGATAGTCGGTGGCGGCGGTGAGCTGTCCGGCGGAATAAACTTCGGGCGCGACGTCTTCGAGCCGGATGATGGCGGTGTGGCTCTCGGCGTGGTTGATCTTCAAAATGTCGTGCAGCAAATCCGCGAAAACAAGGTAACGATCTTCTTCGCTCATGTAGTCGAATGGGCTATCGCTGACATACCAGAAATTATCACCGTGCGCGATGTAGGGAACGGAGTAGGTATTGGTCGTGGTGTTGTTGGTGCGCCACGCGAGCGCGGGAATAGCAACGAGGTTGGTGTTGACGATTTCTACGAGCCCCAGCACAGGGTCGAGTTTATTTTTGCTGAGCAGTTCGCCTTTGTAGGCGATGGCGGTGTCAAGGTTGGTGTTGATGGTGAAGTCGGGATTCAAACCGTCGAGCGTAACGACGCGGAAGCCGATACGGGCATCAATGGGCTTGGGAAAAAATACGTTGCCACTGACGCGCCACAGATTGTTTTTAATCCAGCAGACGGAGTTCGTCGTGGTGGAAATATCGTTGGTGAAGGCGGCGGGCAACGGGTTGTCGAACACCATGCCGAGATAGAACACGGCGCGGTATTGGTTCGCCTGCCCGGCGGTGTAGCTCTCGACCGGTTCCAGCACGGGCGTGAGGTTGAAATGCCCCATCAAGTTGGCGAGAAGTTTCGCGTGGAGATTGCCATACCAGCCGAAGTCGCCCGCGCCGTCATAAACGATGAGCACGGAGTTCGACGCGACTTGGGCGGTGGCGCAGTGAACGGTGAACGCAAGCAACAGGACGGCGAGCGCGCGGCGGAACAGGTTGGGCATCTTCACGGAAATTTTATTTTGCAAATGAACGCGTCGCCGGACGGTGCAGCGCGACGACGCGGGTAGTCATTAGACCAGAAATATCAGTTCACCGTCAACGTCGCGGTCGAGCTGTTCGCGTTGCCAAACGGACTGGAGACGCGCACGGAATAACCCCCCGCGTTGTTCGTGGTGACGCCGGTAAGCGTGAAGCTGGCGTTCGTCGCGCCGGTGATATTGTTGCCTTCCAAACGCCACTGGTAAGTAAGCGTGGGCGAACCGGTCGCGACCACAGTGAAGGTGGTGCTG
>JBJOPC010000177.1:0-6453 GCA_046050965.1 Verrucomicrobiota bacterium
AAACGCAAAACTCCCGGCGGATGGTTGTCGCGGGAGATTTTTTAACCGCTAGTCTTCGCTGATTAACGCTAATCCGGCTCCAAAAAACATTAGCGAAGATGAGCGCCGATTAGCGGTTAGCTGCGGGTCAAACAAACTTCCCCGGGTTCAAAATCCCGTGCGGGTCGAGCGCGGACTTCACGCGCGCGTGGAGAAATTGCACTTCGGGCGAGACGGCTTGCGGCCACCATTTTTTCTTGGCGAGGCCAATCCCGTGTTCGCCCGTGATTGCGCCGTCCCACGCGATGACTTGCTTGAACAACTCGTCCAGCCCGCGCTCGCCGCGCGCCACCGCCGCCGGGTCGTCGCGGTTGAGCATGAGGTTGACGTGGATATTGCCGTCGCCCGCGTGGCCGAAACAGGCAATGGGCAAATCAATCTTGCGCTGCAATTTCGCCGCGAACTTGAATAAATCTTCCAGCCGCCCGCGCGGCACGACGATGTCTTCGTTCAACTTTTTCAACCCAGTCGCTTTGAGCGATGCGGAAAACTGACGGCGCAATTGCCAGATGGCTTCGCACTGCTGCGCGCCTAGACCGGCTTGCACGAACAACGGTTTTTGCCGCGCGACGATTTGCTGCAACTGCGCGAGTTCGCCGGTAACGGAATTTTTCTGGCCGTCGAGTTCCACGATGAGCAACGCGCGGCAGCCGAGCAGCCGTTTCGCGCCCGTGTGTTGGTGTGCGGCGGCGAGCGTGAATTCATCGGCAATCTCCAGCGCGCACGGCAACAGTCCGGCGCGGAAAATCGCGGCGAGCGTGCGCGCGGCGGCGGCAGAAGAATCGTAGCCGACGGCGAGACATGCGCGGAACGGCGGCAGCGGCAGCAGTTTCAACGTGGCCTCGGTGACCACGCCCAACATTCCTTCCGAGCCGACGAACAGCCGGTGCAAATCAAAACCCGTTTTGTTTTTGTGGCAGCGTCCGCCGAGATGCACAACCGCGCCGCACGCGAGCACGACTTTCAAACCGAGGACGTAGTCGCGCGTGACGCCGTATTTCAAACAGCGCGGGCCACCGGCGTTGGTGGCGATGTTGCCACCGAGCGAGCAGTCGGCACGACTCGCGGGATCAGGCGGGTAAAAAAGTTTTTTGCGCTCCACCGCGTCCTGCAAATCCTTGGTGATGACGCCGGGCTGCACGACGGCGACGAAATCGCGCGGGTTGATTTCCTTGATGCGGTTCATGCGCGCAAGCGAGAGTGCGATGCCGCCGCGCACCGGCACACAACCGCCGACGTAGCCATGCCCCGCCCCGCGCGCGGTGACGGGAATTTTGTGGCGGCTGGCAAAGTGGAGCAACGCCGCCACGGATTCGGTTGAGCGCGGCAGCACGACGGCGTCGGGCGTGTGGCTGGCGAACCATTTGTCGCCCGCGTGGGCGGCGCAGACTTCGGGTTCAAGGTGGAGTTCGCCCGGGGCAAGCAACTGGCGGAGTTGCGGCAAAGCTTTTTTCCACGGCGGCGTTTTCATGCAACCGGGGCGACGAGAAATTCGCGGGCGTCGGCGAGTTCGGCGTCGGAAATCTGCACCCGAATCAGAGTGGAGTTAGACATCCCGCCGAGCGCTGCCGCCGAAAATTCGTTTTCGACGAACGGATGAAACCCCGCCGCTTCGAGCCGCGAGGCGACGAGTTGCGCGTCAGCAGAACTGAAGCTGGTGAAGACGGTGTTGGGATTCATCGCAAAACTCAGATGGACGGCGACGCGTTCACTGCGCCGCGCAGGTCGGCAAAGACGATGACGCCGGCACCGGTTTGCACGAGGCTGATGACTTGCACTTCGACTTGCTGGCCGACTTGCGCCACGCCGTTGTTGACGACGACCATCGTGCCGTCCGCGAGGTAGCCAACGGCTTGGCCTTTGTCTTTGCCCTCGCGCACGAGGCGGAGGCTCAAGATTTCGCCGGGCAGAATCACGGCTTTGAGCGACTTGGAAACTTCGTGGAGGTTGATGTGCTCGACGGATTGCAGTTCGGCGATTTTGCCGAGGTTGTAATCGTTCGTGAAAAGTTTGGCGTTCAAGTTGCGCGCGAGGCGAATGAGCTTGGAGTCCACGCCGGATTCTTCGGGGAAATCACCGTCGTGGATTTTGACTTCGATTTTTCCGTTGCGCTGGATGCGGTTGAGCATTTCCAAACCGCGCCGCCCGCGCGCGCGTTTCACCGGGTCGCTGTGGTCGGCGACTTGTTGCAACTCGCGCAGCACGAAGCGCGGCACGACGATGATGCCTTCGAGCATCCGCGTTTCAATCAGGTCGGCGATACGGCCGTCAATGATGACGCTGGTGTCGAGCAGCAGCAAGTTGTCCGGCTTGTTCTGCCGCGCGAAACGGACGTAGGGGATGATGAGCGAGAAATCTTCTTTGTTGCTGCGCATGGCGAGGATGATGCCGATGTAGCCGAAGCCGAGGAACAGCGCGATGCGGATGAGCCAGCGCGTGGGCATTTCGTCGGCGGTGTCGAACAGGCCGGAGTGATCCACAAGCGCGGCGACGGTCGCGCCCAGCACCATGCCGAACGTGATGGACGAAAAGGCGCGGAGCGAAAAGCCCTTGAGCATTTCGTCGAATGCAATGAGCAGCCCGCCAAAACCAAAACCCATCATCGGGCCTTGCCACGCCTGCGCGAAAAATTCCGGCATCACCGCCCCGATGGCATAGCCGCCGGTGGTGCAGAGGCTCAAGAAGAGGACGCGGATGGCGATGATGGAGGTGTTCATTTATTTTTTAGCGGGCGCGTCGGCGGCGGTCGGATGATTTTTCCAGAGGACGTTCCAGATGCCAAGCTTGTTGATGTTGCTGGTGGTGATGCTCAAGTTGGCAGCGGTGAGCGCGAGGTTGGTTGCGAGTTGTTCGTCATGCAGCAGGCGCCCGACCGGGCCTTTGCCGGCTTGCATGTCGCCCAGCATATTCGTGAGCGCGATACTCGCGACGTGGAGATTGGCGAGCGTGGCGGAAATCTCCGGCGAGTTGGTGCGGATGAGTTGGTTCAGGTTGTCCACCGTGCCGAGCGCTTCTTCGGAAAATTTGTTGAGCGCGGTCACGCTGTTGGCGAGGTTGGTGAGCGTTTGGTCGTTCAACGCCTTCGCGCGGATGTCGTCAATCGTCTCATTCAGCCGCTTGGCGGTGTCGTCAATGCGCTTGATGAAACCCGCCGCGCTGCGGGCGACTTCCTGCAAGTCGAAGGGCGTCTCGGCATTCACCTCGTCGCCGTCCACCAGCACCGCGCCTTGGTTTTCGCCGGGTAGAATCGCGACGTATTGATCACCAAGAAAACCGGATTGCTCGATGGCGAACCGCGCGTCGCGATGGACTTCAGTTTTCGTTTCCAGCTTGAGATAGACCGTCACACTGCGGCCATCGGGCGTCAGTTCGATTTTATCAATCGCCCCGACCGGCACCCCGGCCATCTGCACGGTGGACTTGCGTTTGAGGATGCCTGCCGAGCCGGCGTGAAGTTTGAGCGTGTAGGTGGGCGCGAGCGTGAAGCCTTTGCTGAACAACAGCAGCAACCCCACGAGCAACACGCCGCCGCCGAGGACGAACGCGCCGACTTTGGTTTCATGACTGGGTGAATTCATTTTATAGCCGTTCTTCTTTGGGTGTGGAAATACCGTTCACGAACCGGTGCACAATCGGGTCTTGGCTCGCAAAAATTTCCGCCGGTGTGCCGGTGACGTAAATCTTTTTATCGTGCAGCATCAAAATTCTTTGGCCAACCGTCCGCGCGCTTCTCATGTCGTGCGTGACCACCACCGTGGTGACTTTCAACCGCTCGCGCACCCGCACGATAAGCTTGTCAATGCTATCGGAAACCACCGGGTCCAGTCCAGTCGTCGGCTCGTCGTAGAGCACAATCTCCGGTTCGTAAATCACCGCGCGCGCCAGCCCAACGCGCTTCCGCATGCCGCCCGATAACTCCGACGGCTTTTTGTTTTCCGTGCCGGGAAGTTCCACCATGTCCAACGCGGCGGCAACTTTTTTGGCGACTTCGCTCGCGGATAAATTTTTCATACGACGCAACGGGAACGCCACGTTCTCCGCCACCGTCATCGAATCGAACAACGCCGCGCTCTGGAACAACATCCCGAACCGGCTGCGCACGCTCAACAACTGCCGCTCGTTCATGCGCGAAATATCTTCGCCCGCCACCAGCACTTGCCCGCTGTCCGGCTGCATCAAGCCGATGAGGTGCTTGAGCAAAACGCTTTTGCCGCCGCCGCTGCGCCCGATGATGACCACCGACTCGCCGCGTTCGATGCGGAAGTTCACGCCGTCGAGAATTTGATTCGCGCCGAGCTGCTTTTTTAATTGGCGGACTTCGATCATGGTCAGAACATCCCCAGCAACCGGCTTAACAGCAGCGTCAGGAAAAAATTGGAAATCAAAATCGTGATGGACGAATACACCACTGCCTCCGTCGTCGCGCGCCCCACGCCTTCCGCGCCCTCGCCGCACGTCATGCCTTTGTAGCAACCGATGATCGCCACGATGCCGCCGAAAGTCAGTGCCTTCGTCAACCCGATGCCGAGGTCAATCACCTTCGTATATTTGAGCATATTGTGCCACGCATACACCGGGTCAATGCCCAGCAGATGCACGCCCACGAGGTAGCCCGCGCCAATGCCCACCGCGATGGATTCCAAAGTCAAAATGGGCATCGCCAAAAACAACGCCGATAAACGCGGCACGACCAAGTAATCCACCGGATGCGTTGCCAACGTCCGCAACGCATCTATCTGCTCCGTCACGCGCATCGTGCCGAGTTCCGCTGCGAGCGCCGCGCCCACACGCCCCGCGACCATGAGCGCGGTCAACACCGGACCGAGTTCGCCGCACATGGACACGCCCGTGACCGCGAGCGTGGCGGTGTCCATTTTGATTTTATGGAACTGAAAATAAGTCTGCGCCGTCAGCACCATGCCGGTGAACGCGCCGGTGATCAAAACCACCGACTGCGATTTCACGCCGATGAAATAAATCTGATAAACGAAATCCTTCCACGCGACCTTGAACGTGAGCAGCGACGCCACCGCTTCGCGTGCGAGCAGCGCGAGTCCGCCGAGTTCTTGCAGAGCGGCATTGATTCGTTTGGTGGCAAGCGCAGTCATCGGCGGGAAAAGCTAGCAACGGGAAATTTTTTGGCGAGCGTTTGCTTTGGTCGAAGAGCGGTTTCAAAAAATTGCGACCATCGTTGCAAGCCCGCCGTGCTCTCCCTCACCCTAACCCTCTCCCGCTGGGAGAGGGAACAGCTTCGATGGGTGCCAGTTTTCGTGAGCGCACGATGCGAACCTCGCAAGCTCGAACGTTCAGGCAACGCAGCCAGTTCCTCCCTCTCCCAGCGGGAGAGGGCTGGGGTGAGGGAGAAAATTCACGCCCACCAACACGGCTACACAACTACTCAAACACCCAAACAAAAACCCCGCGCGACTGACATCGCGCGGGGTTTTGAATTTTGGTCGCGGAATTATTTCTTCACTGCAGCTTTGGCGGTGGCTTCTTCCATCGCAGCTTTGGCGAGTTCTTTGGCTTTCTTTTTCGCTTCGACGAGCTTGGCGTCGAGGATTTCCGCGCCCGCGTCTTTTTCGAGCTTGTCCATGTATTCGGGAATGAGCTTGGCGGCTTCTTGACGCGCGAGGCCTTCTTTAATCTTGGGTGCGACTTCGGTGAGCGTGATGGTTTTGGCAGCGATTTTTTCGTTGAGCTTGATGATGTGGAAACCGTAGGCGGTCGTGATGACTTCGCTGATGTCGCCAGCTTTCTTGAGCGCGAACGCGGCGGCTTCAAACTCCGGCATCATCTGGCCGCGCGGGAACGTGTATTCGCCGCCAGTAGTTTTGGAGCCGGGGTCGTCGGAATATTCTTTGGCGAGTTTGGCGAAATCTTCGCCGCCCTGCGCGCGCTTGAGGAGGTCGTTGATGAGCTTTTTCTTCTCATCCTTTTTGGCGGCGGGGAACTCGGTGTTGGTCTCGGCGTCGCGGGTGGCGCAGAGGATGTGGGCAGCGCGCACGGCTTCGGGTTGCTCGAACTTGTCGGGATTCTCGTCGTAGAATTTTTTTACGGCGGCGTCAGTGACGTTGACGAGCGGTTTGATTTCGCGATCAAGCACAAGGTTGGGCAACGCTTCGCTGACAAATTTCTTTTCGAGTTCGTCCACGGACGCGAGCTTGCTCAATTCGAGCTGCTGCTTGAAGGCTTCTTCGCCCATGCGCTTGCGAGTGTCGGCGATGAATTTTTGCGCAGATTCAGTGGCCTTGGTCTTATCAGCTTCGCTGGCTTTGGCATTGAGAATTTTGCCAACAATAAGTTCATCGAGCAGACGAGCCTTGATCATGTCGCGTTCCGCTTCACTGAACTCAATGCCGCGCGTAGCCGCAGCAGCCTTGGCGTTGACGAAGGCGTCGTCGAGGTCACTCT
>JBJOPC010000178.1:0-2642 GCA_046050965.1 Verrucomicrobiota bacterium
AAAAAATTCGCAGACGTGTTCGTGCCGTTTTTGCAATCGCTGCCGCCGGACATTTGCGTGGAGCTGAAGGGCGAGTTGGCGTCGTTTCAGAACGCAGAAGTCGCGGGCAAAATCCGCCTCGCCGCCACCGAGGACGGCATAGACTGGTTCAACCTGCAAGTGCTCGTGGACGTGAGCGACGTGACGTTGACCAAAGCCGAAATCAAATTGCTGCTCGACGCCAAAGGCAAATGGGTGCGGCTCGCTGACAAAGGCTGGCGCAAACTGGCGTTCACTTTGAGCGCGGAAGAAGATGCGGAACTTGCGCGTCTCGGCCTCACGCCGCACGAACTCACGAGCGAACCGCAGCGGCTCCACGCACTCCAACTTGCGGATGAAGCCGCGCGGAAATTTCTACCGGCGGAAACTTGCGACCGCATCGAGCGTCGCGTCGCTGAATTGCAAACGCGCGTCACCCCGGACGTGCCGGCGGAAATCAAAGCCGAGATGCGCCCGTATCAGCGCGAAGGTTTTCATTTTCTCTGCTACCTCTCGACGAATCATTTCGGCGGTATTCTCGCCGATGACATGGGCTTGGGCAAAACCCTGCAAACCCTCGCGTGGCTCGCGTGGTTGCGAAACGTGGAGCGCGACGTTCACGCCGCTTCAACTTCCGTGATTGTGAGCGCGTCCGGAAACACGGACGCCATGGAATTTTCTACATTGAAGCGGGCTGAAGCCAGCGCTCCCCAACTCCCAACTCCCAACTCCCAACTCCCATCTTTGGTCGTCTGCCCCAAATCCGTGGCGGACAACTGGCGCGCGGAAGCGGAGAAATTTTTCCCCGCGCTCAAAGTCCGCGCGTGGTCGGCGAGCGAATCGAGATCGTTTTCTGGAATGTTGCACACGGCGGACTTGCACGTTTTGAATTACAGCCAACTCCGCAATGTGGGCGACGAATTGGTGCGCGAGAAGTTTCACGCCGTCATCCTCGACGAAGGACAATATATCAAAAATCCGTCGTCGCTCACCGCGCTCGTCGCCAAGTCGCTGCGCGCGGAACACCGGCTGATTCTATCCGGCACGCCAATTGAAAATCGCCTGCTGGATTTGTGGAGCTTGATGAGTTTCGCCATGCCCGGCGCGCTCGGCAACCGCGCGGAATTCGGGCGACTCTACGACGGTAAAAACGATCCGTTTGCGCGCCAGCGTTTGTCCGCGCGAGTGCGTCCGTTCCTCATTCGCCGCACGAAGGCGCAGGTCGCGCGCGACTTGCCGGATCGCGTGGAAGAAGATTTATTTTGCGAACTCGAGGGCGAACAAAAGACGCTCTACCGCGCCGAACTGAAACGCGCGCAAGCGATGTTGCTCGGCGTGCAGACCGCCGCCGCGCTGAACCAACAACGCTTCAACGTCCTCACTTCGCTGCTGCGGCTGCGGCAAATTTGTTGCCACCCGCGCTTGGTGAAAGCCGACTCGAAAGCCGCGAGTGCTAAAGTGGAAGCGCTGATTGAAACGCTCGAACCGCTGCTCGAAGAAGGCGAAAAAGTTTTGGTCTTCTCCCAGTTCGTCGGTCTGCTTGAAATCTTGCGCGAGGAAATCAAGGCGCGCGGCTGGCAGCACTGGTATCTCGCGGGCGACACGGAAGATCGCGGCGACCTCGTGCGCGGATTTCAAGCGGCGGAAGGCGCGGGCGTCTTCCTGATTTCGCTCAAGGCGGGCGGGTTTGGTTTGAACCTCACCGCCGCCAGCTACGTCGTGCTGTTCGATCCGTGGTGGAATCCGGCGGTGGAAAATCAGGCCATTGACCGCACCCACCGCATCGGCCAGACGCAAAAAGTCATCGCCTACCGTTTGCTCATCAAAGACAGCATCGAGGAAAAAATCCGCGCGCTGCAAAAACAAAAAAGCTCGCTCGCCGACGACGTGCTGGGCGAAGAAAAATTCTCGCAAAGCTTGTCGCTGGACGACCTGCGGTATCTGCTGGCGTAGATTTTTATCTGTGTTAATCCGCGAAATCTGCGGTTAAAACTCCGGTTCTACCGTTCGTCCGAGTTGAAGCTTGCGCGGCCAATCGTGAAACACGAAACTCCGCCCTCGATTTTTTACGCGATGCAAAATTATCCCAAACATTACTGCGGCGTCTTCGGCGTGTTCGGCCATCCCAACGCGGCGGAGTTGAGTTACTACGGGCTTTATGCGCTGCAACATCGCGGGCAGGAGAGCGCGGGCATCGTGACGAGCGACGGCAAGCAGTTCCGCGAGCACAAGGGCATGGGACTCGTGCCGCAGATTTTCAACGGCCAGATTTTGCACGACCTCGTCGGCCACATGGCGGTCGGCCACACGCGTTACTCCACGACCGGTTCAAGCAACCTGCGCAACGCCCAGCCGCTCACGGGCAATTGTCTGCGCGGGCAAATCGCGGTGGCGCACAACGGCAACCTCACGAACGCCGCCGCGTTGCGTGACGAACTGGAATCGCGCGGCGTGATGTTCCAGACGACGGTGGACAGCGAAGTCATTTTGAACCTGCTCGCGCAGCCCGCGACCGGCACGCACGACAATCATCTGGTGGACGTGGTGCGGCGCATCGAAGGCGCGTTCTCGCTCGTCATCATGACGGAGAACGAACTCATCGGCGTGCGCGACCCGCACGGTTT
>JBJOPC010000179.1:0-13329 GCA_046050965.1 Verrucomicrobiota bacterium
ACTTGTCCTCGCCGCCATTCCGAAAAGCACCGGCGGTGAATTTTGGGAAACTGTCGCGGGCGGTGCAAAGAAAGCCGCCGCTGAACTCGGCGTGACGCTCAAGTGGGAAGGCACGGTCACCGAAACCGAGATTGCCGAGCAGAACAAGATCATCGAGAACATGGTCAACCTCGGTGTCAAAGGCATCGCCCTTGCGCCATTGAATCAGAAGGCGATGAAGCGTCAGGTCGAAGCCGCCGTCGCTGCGGGCATTCCCGTCGTCATCTTCGATTCCGGCGTGGACGGCAACGCGCACTCCAGCTTCGTCGCCACGGACAACAAAAACGGCGGCGTCATCGGCGGCAAGGAACTCGTCCGACTCGTCGGCGACAAGAAGGGCGCAAAGGTCATGTGCATGAGATTCGTGCAAGGCACGGGCAGCACCGAGGCGCGCTCGGCGGGCTTCATCGAGACCGCCAAGTCCGCAGGTTTCACCGTCGCTGCTGATCCGTATCCCGACACCGGCACGATTGAAGGCTGCAAGACCGCCGCCGCCAACACGCTCGAAAAATTCGTGAAGAACGGCGCACTCGAACTCGACGGCATCTTCGCAGCGAACCTGTATTCCACCATCGGCGTCGCGTCCGCGCTGGAAGACCTGCGCAAAGGCGGCATCAAGGTCAGCGTGAAATTCGTCGGCTTCGACACCTCGAAGAAACTTGTCGAGGACGTGCAGGCGGGAAAGATTGACGCGCTCGTGGCGCAAAGCCCGGAGAAGATGGGCTACCTCGCCGTGCAGACGCTCTACAAAGTCGTGAAGGGCGAGAAAGTCCCCGCGATGGTGGACACTGGCACGGTGCTCGTGACGAAGGACAAGCTGGCGAATGACGCGGAGGTGAGGAAGCTCGTGGGGTTGTGAGAGAGAGCCAATCTAACTGTAGCCGCTTTGAGTGATGAGTGACCAGACGCCACCTCGCCAGATGTTTCCCGAGAGCCGACTAATGCTCGGGATGCTTAGTCCTGTGCTTGCTGTGTTCTTTGGTGTTTGCTTCTATTTCACCAGCGTCTGGCATCCCTCCGATATCGGTGATCGCATTGCTGAGTTTGCGATTGAGGACATCCTGTTCACGTTCATCATGCTCTGTGGTGTGGCCTTCTTCGCAAGTCTCGTCGGCCCAAATCGGGTTCAACCACTGATCTCTCGTGTTGGTGGGAAAGCAGCGAGAGCTGGCCTCGCACTAATCGTCGGGACGATTGGCTATTTAGTTTATTGCTGGTTGTCATCCTGAAAAATCACAAGTCTGATTGAGTTTTACGGCAAGCGTTTGCCATGAGCAATTCCCCCCACCTCGAAATGCGCGGCGCGCGCCGGAGCTTCGGCGCGGTGCTTGCCTCGACCGGAAGTTAAAGTTACTTTGCCACCATGAAACTGCGCCTGTTGATCGAATTGGATTCAGTGACGAAACGCTGGTCGGCGGTTTTTCCCGAACTGCCCGGCTGCGCGTCCGCCGGTGACACGGAGGCCGAGGCCATCACCAACGCCAAGGAAGCCCTCGCGCTGTGGTTTGAACCGTCGCCGCTCAAACTTCACAAAAATTCCAAGCTGGTGGAACTTGCTCTGGCATGAGCCGGCGGCACCCAGTCTGCAACGCCAAGGAAGTCATCAAAGTTTTGCGCCACCACGGTTTTCTCTGCATCGCCCATTCCGGCAGCCACCAAAAATGGCGGCACGAAAACGGACGGCAGGTCATTGTGGCCATGCACAGCAGGAAGCCGATTCCGATTGGCACACTGAAAAGCATCATTGAAGGCAGCGGCCTGGATGTGGAAGATTTTCGGTAGCCGTTAAACCCGTCGTAGCCGGAACTGACTGACGCCATAATCTTGAAAGCATGACAGCCAACAACGAAACAACATCCGGCGGCGCGAAGTTCTCGCTCACCTCCGGCTGGGGCAATTTGCTCGGCCGCTTTCTCGCGCTTATCGTCGTCTTCGCGTTCTTCGCGTTCATGGTCGAGGGCGGGAAATTCTACACGCTGCGGAACCTGGAAAACATTTTGCGCCAGTCGTGCGTCTATGGCACGGCGGGATTGGGCATGACGATGATCATCATTGCGGCGGGGATTGACCTTTCCGCTGGATCGCTCATCGCGTTGTCGGTCGTGGCGGTGGCGTGGGTGATGAATTATTCGGTGGCCGGCGCGGACGGGCAGCCGCACGCGCTCGTCACGCTGCATCCCACGCTCACGCCAATCCTCGCGGTGGGAGCTGGCGTCCTGATCTCCACGCTCGCGGGGCTGGCGAACGGCGCGATGGTCGTCGGGCTGCGGCTCGTGCCGTTCATCGTCACGCTCGGCACGATGGGCATGGTGCGCGGTCTGGCCAAGGGCATCGCCCGCGAGCGCGACATCTATCCGCCGGAAGAATGTTGGATCAACAACATCATGGACCCGACGCTTTCGAGCGCGAACCACGGCTGGCAGATCCTGCCGACGGGCATCTGGATTGTGCTCGCGGGCGTTTTGATTTCCTCCTTCATCCTGCAACGCACTCAACTGGGCCGCTACATTTACGCGGTCGGCGCGAATGAAAAGGCAACGCGGCTCTCGGGCGTGAACGTGGAGCGCGTCAAACTGTTCGTCTATACCGCCGGCGGATTTTTCTGCGGCGTGGCGGGGCTGATGCAGTTCTCCTACATCGGCGGCATCGGCCAGCCGACGAGCGCGGTGATGTATGAGCTGTTCGTCATCGCGGCCGTCATCATCGGCGGCGCGAGCTTCAACGGCGGCGAAGGCTCCATCCTCGGCACGCTCATCGGCGCGCTGACGATCACGATCCTCTACATGGGCGGGCAGCAGATGGGCTGGCCGAAGTGGGTTCAGGAAATGGTCATCGGCGGCATCATCATCGCGGCGGTCGCGCTGGACCGGATGCGGCATCGCGGGAAGAATTGAACGAACGTCAGCGAGGCAAGCCCGTTTTATTTTCCAGCTTCGGACTTGTCGCTCGGCCCAGGTAACGGCTGCGGTGCGCGGAGTTTTCGATAGACCCACGTCTCCAACGGGCGCAGCGGACGCAGCCAATTATAAATGGGCGAGTAGATAAGCCGAATGCGCACGGCGGACAAGAACATCGTGAGTGAGGTGCGGCAGAGCGTGACTTTGGAGCCGACTTTATCCGTCCATTCGGTGGGAACTTCGAGCACTTTGAACCCGGCGTGTTTCAGCGCGTAGAGCAGGTTGATGTCGAATGCCATGTCGGCGATGCGCAGCGAGGAATGGATTTTTTCAACGGCGTGACGCTGCATGACTTTCGCGCCGCATTGCGTGTCGCGGATGTTCATCCAAAACAAACTGTCCACGATGAGATGGAACACGCGGCTGGCGAACTTGCGTTTGCTGCTCTGCTCAATGTGCAAAATCGCGCCGGGAATCCAACGCGAGCCAATCACGCAATCGGCGTCGCGGAGGTGCTTCACCAAATCATGAAATGCCGCCGGAGCCGTCGCGCCGTCGGCGTCCACATAGCCGATGGCGTCGGCGAGCGGCGCGAGTTTGAGGCCTTCGATGATCGCGCCGCCCTTGCCGATGGCGGCGGGAAAGTTCAACGCGCTGACCGCCGGGTGTTCCGCCGCGACGCGTTGCACCACGCCCAGCGTGTTGTCTTTGCAACCGTTGAGCACGACGACGAGCTGGAACTTGCCGGGATAATTTTGCTGGAAATAAACGGCGTAGTCGCGCAGCACGGGTTCGATGCGGCGTTCTTCGTTGTAGGCCGGGATGAGGAGCAGAAGGCTCGGCGTTGGGTCGGTCACACGAGGGAAATAGCAGAGCCGGGCGGGGAAGACAATTTTGAATTCAAGTTAGACCATGAGACGATGGGACAATCAGACCATGAGCCAATCCGATTAAAGTCTCCTCGTCCATCGTCTCCTTGCCTTCGACTCCACAAAATGATTTTGCTCTCGCCGAACCCGCCGCGTCGCTATCTTCCCCCCATGGCTGTAATCGGCAAAGTCAATACCCTCTCCATCATCCGCGAATCCGCCCCCGGCCTCTACCTCGACGGTGGCGAACTCGGCGAAATTCTTTTCCCCAAACGCTACATCCCGCGCGACCTCAAGCAGGGCGACACGATTGACGCGTTCATCTACTTGGATTCCGAAGACCGCCTCGTCGCGACCACGGAGAAACCGCTGGCAACCGTCGGCGATTTCGCGCACCTCGAAGTCGTCAGCGTGCATCCTCAAGTCGGCGCGTTTTTGAAATGGGGGCTGGCCAAAGATTTATTGCTGCCGTTCCGCGAACAGGAAGGTTTCGTGCGCGTGGGCGACAAAGTCGTCGTCACCATTTGCCTCGATCCGAAGAGCCACCGCCTCGTCGCCAGCATGAGGGTGCGGCGGTTTTTCAGCAAACTGCCGCCGCGTTTTCGTTCCGGCGACGCCGTGAATTTCATGATCACCGACATGACGCGGCTCGGCTACAAAGCCATCGTCGAGAACGCGCACGAAGGGTTGCTGTTCCACGACAAGCTGAACTTGGCCAGCCCGATTCCGACCGGGACGAGGATGAAAGGCTTTGTGCGCGGCGTGTCGCCGAGCGGCAAAATTGATTTGAGCCTCGACGCGACCGGTTACAAACGCGTGAAGTCATTGCAGGAACAAGTCGTGGCCGCGTTGCAGGCGAATGGCGGTCGGCTGAACTTTGACGACAGCAGTTCGCCCGAACTCATCCGGCAAAAATTTGGCGTGAGCAAGAAAGCCTTTAAGCAAGCCCTCGGCTCCCTCTACAAAACCCGGCGCATCGCCTTCCTCAAACCCGGCGTGCAACTGCTCGACAACTCGTCGTGGCAACCGGGGAAGTGAGGCGAAGCCTAACCTGCGCCCGGCAAAAGCCCGTAGGGCTGGCATCGTTGTAGTAACGCCGCCCCAAGAAATTTTCCTAGCTCCGTCAGGAGCGGCATCGGATTGATGTCGCCCCTACGGGGCTGGGTGGTTTTATGGAACGGACGGCTACAAAGATTTCGCACCTACGGTGCGTGGCATCACCAGCGGCAGACGCGGTAGAAGCGGGGACTGGAATTAGTGGCGGTGGGATCGGTGAGGGTGCGTAATTCGCCATTACCGGCGACCAAAGGCAGGCCGATCCAATTCGTTGCGCCTGCCTGGGTAACATATTCCAGACGATAGACGCGCCCGCATTGGGTGGGGAGGGAAAGACTAAAACCACTGGTGCCGGTCATGAGGTTGGTGGCAAAGGCATGGGTCACGGGCGGTGTGTCGCTGGCCAGAGCCATGGTGAAGTCATTGCCGCAGGCGATGGCGCTGGCACTGGTGAAGCCTGTGGGGATGTCGAGTTGGCCAGAAGTGTCATCACCGGCCAATTCCAAGGAGCCGTCTGAATGTAGAATCGCAACGTGGTTGACTCCCATGGAAATGGAATCAACATTCGTCAGGCTGGTTGGGAAATGGTATTGATCGATACTGCTGAGACTTGGATTTGGGTTTCCCCAGACGAACAGTCGGCCATCGGCCGTCAAGGCGACGGAATTAAAGGCTTTGGCCGCAATGGCGACGACGTTGGTAAGCCCGGCGGGAACGTTGGCTTGGGCAGAAGCAAAGTCACCCCAAAAGACTTTGTCACCCCATGCAAAGACTTTGCCATCGGCTCGAAGAGCCAGGCTGTGAGAATAGCCCGCCGCAATGGCGACGAGATTGGTCGCCTCGGGTGGGGCGTCGAGCTGCCCCCACCAATTGTCCCCCCACATGGTGAGTGAGCCGTCTGACTTGAGGGCCAGAACATGTATTTCTCCGCTGGCAATAGCTACGACATCGGTCAGGTTGCTGGGGAAGTCATCTTGGACATAGCCATTATCGCCGAACAGCACGAGCGTGCCATTGCTCTTCAAAGCCATGCCGTAAACCGCCCCGGCGGCGATGGCAATGGCGTCGTTCAAATCGGTGGGCGGTTCGGACTTTCCCCACGCATCGCTGCCCCAGCCGACCAAGGTGTGGTCGGATTTTAATGCCAGCCCTTGGTCAGTTCCGGCACAAATCTGGAGGATGCCATTGCTTAGACCTGAGGCCACAACCAATTGCTGATGGCTGTTGTCGCCCCAGGCGGCAACACGACCAACGTTCAAGTTGGCATTGGAACTGACAAGCCCTCCATATTGGTTGCTCGCCGTGAGAGAATAGGCTCCGGATTGAGCATATTGCAGGTTGTTCAAAACGAGGGACTGGTTGGTGGCGCCGGGCAGGTTCGTGCCGTTGAGCCGCCATTGGCAGGCGAACGGAGGAGCACCGGCGAGGGTGGCGGCGAAAGTGACGGTGCCGCCCGGGAAGCTTGAGCGGTCCTCAGGTTGGCTGGTTATGGTCATGGGGGTGACTTCGACGACGGCATAGTCGCTTTCCAAATTCGTGTAACGGTTGCCGACGCGAACAGAATAGCTTCCTGCCTGAGAAAACTGGATGTTGGACAAGGTGAGCGGCGTATTGGTCATGCCGGGCAGGTCGACGTCGTTGAACCGCCATTGGTAATTGGTTGGAATGGTGCCCTTGGAGATGGAGAAGAGGTAAAGCGTGCTACCCGCATTGACGGAAGTGAACTTGGGGGAAATGTCGGTCACGAGCGGAGTCACGCTCAGGAGGGCATTGGAACTGGTCACGGCGCCTAACGAATTGCTCACAACAACGGAATAATTGCCTGCTTGCTCCATCGTGATGTAGGGATACGACAAGATGCCGTTGGTGGCTCCGACCAAGTTTGTGCCATTCCACCGCCATTGGTAGGAGATCGGCCCGCCTTCGACACTTACGATGAAGCCGCCGGCGGTGCCGGCGAGGACAGATCGGCTTTGAGGTTGGTTGGTAATTATTAATGGCGAATCCGCAAGTCCCGACGAGTATAAGCCGAAACAGCCCGCCAGCAGGAAGACGAGGAGTTTGAGATTTTTTTGGGTGGACTTCAAGGATTGGGGCTGATTGGTGATAGCTCATTAGCATTCGTTTTGCCAAGTGGATTTCAACAATGAAACCGCAATTTTTTGAGCTTGGCCTGCGTCGGCTTCACGCAAATGAGGGAGTTTTGCGCGAGGTTCACGCAAGATGGAAACAAAAGACCCTTGGCCAGTTGCTCAGCCAAGGGTGCTTTATTTGGAAAGAAACGGCCTAAACCCGGTTCAACGCGCTCAACACCGCGCGCACGGAGGCGAGTTCGATGTTGGTGTCCACGCCCGCGCCCCAGCGGGATTTGCCGTCGGCGGTTTTGATTTGGATGTAGGAAATGGCCGCCGCACCTTCGCCGCTGGCGAGCGCGTGTTCGCTGTAGTTGGTAATCTCGAAGCGCGGGGAACCGGCTTGAGTAAATCCATGGACGAGCGCGGCGAGTGGGCCGTTGCCTTCGCCGGAAAATTCCACGGGCTGTCCGTGGCGGGATAATTTTGCGCGGCACTTCACCAAACCGTTTTTGCTCTCGGTCTCGAAGCCGGTCAATTGCCACGGGGAGGTGCGCTCGATGTATTCGCGCCAGAACATGGCTTTGAGTTCCGCACCGCTGACTTCGCGGCCGAGCTTGTCCACCTCGTTATTGGCGATGGGACCGAACTCGCGCTGCATATCTTTGGGCAGCTCGATGCCGAATTCGGTTTCGAGGAGATACGCGACGCCGCCTTTGCCGGACTGGGAGTTGACGCGGATGACTTCGTGGTATTCGCGGCCAATGTCGGCGGGGTCAATCGTGAGATACGGCACGTCCCATTTGGGAGTTGGGAGTTGGAAGTTGGAAGTTTGCATCTGCTCGCGCTCGGCCAAGCCTTTCTTGATGGCGTCTTGGTGCGAGCCGCTAAATGCGGTGAACACAAGTTCGCCGCCATAAGGCTGGCGCGGCGGCACGGCCATGCCGGTGCAACGTTCGTAGACTTCGCGGATGGAATTCAAGTTCGAGAAATCCAACTTGGGGTCAATGCCGTGCATATACAAATTGAGCGCGACGGTCACGAGGTCAAGATTGCCGGTGCGTTCGCCGTTGCCGAACAACGTGCCTTCCACGCGGTCGGCTCCGGCGAGCAAGCCAAGCTCTGTGGCGGCCACGCCGGTGGCACGGTCGTTGTGCGTGTGCAAGCTGACGATGAGCGAGTCGCGGTTCTTAATGTGGCGACAAATCCATTCGATCTGGTCGGCATAGACGTTGGGCATGGCGACCTCGACGGTGTCGGGGAGGTTCAAGATCATTTTCCACTGCGGCGTTGGTTGCCACACGTCCATCACGGCTTCGGAAATTTCCTTGGCGAACTCGTGTTCGGTCGCGCTGAAGCTTTCCGGCGAATACTGGAGCATGACCTCCGTGCCTTTGAGCCGGTGCAAACGGTCTTTGATCATCTGCGCGCCTTTGACGGCGATGGCTTTGATTTCGTCCTTGGATTTGCCGAACACGACACGCCGTTGTGCGGGCGAAGTCGAGTTATACATATGGATGATGACGCGCTTCGCGCCGATGAGCGACTCGATGGTGCGCTCGATCAAGTCCTCGCGCGCCTGCACGAGCACCTGTAACCACACGTCGTCCGGCGCGCGTTTCTCCTCGATGAGGCGGCGGTTGAACGTGAACTCGGTGTTTGATGCCGACGGGAAGCCGACTTCGATTTCCTTGAAGCCAATCTTCACGAGCGTGCTGAACAGCTCCAATTTCTGCGAGACGTTCATCGGCACGGCGAGCGCTTGGTTGCCATCGCGCAAGTCCACGCTGCACCAGCGCGGCGCGGCGGTGAGGACGCGGTTGGGCCACTGGCGATCAGGCAACGCCACTGGCGGGAACGGACGATATTTTTTGGACGGGTCTTTTAACATGGCTTTGATTAGTTGTGGCGGCGGCGTCTTCGTTTGGCAAAACAAAAACCCCACCGCCGGTTGGCAGTGGGGTTCTCGAAACTTGGTGCAATCAGAACCCGACCGCCGCGCCGGTAAGCAGCGCGCTGGTAAGCAAAAGGTTCAGATTCAAATGACGGTTCACGGCGGCAAAGTAGTGAAGGGCAGGGGGCGGGTCAAACGAATTGATTCCGCGTTCACTGCTTTAACCGCGCACCAAAATAATTCTGGCCGCAAAGTTGACAGTGCCGCCGTCCGCGCCTAATGTGTCGCACATTTTTTAACGCCAAAAAACTATGTTGATTCGCATTGGATTTATCATCGCCATCGTTGCCGGACTCACCGTCGCCGGTCTGAACTTCACGCAGGTTAAAGAGAAGATTGTCACGCTCCAGACCAACCTCAAAAACGAGACCGACGCCAAAACCTCCGCCCTCGGTGCTCAAGCCAAGGCCGAGAAGTCCGAAAAGCTCGTCAAAAAGGAACTCGACGAAACCAAGACTGAACTCGCCGACACGCAATCTGCTCGCGACAAAGCCGTGACCGAAGCCGAGACGCAAACCAAACGCGCGAGCAAACTTTCCGAAGACCTCGTCAAGTCCAAGGGCGAAACCGCCGATGCCCAAGCCGAACTCGCTTCGTGGAGCGCGACGGGCATCAAGCCCGACCAAGTGAAAACGCTCATCGCAGATTTCAAGGCGAGCAAAGAAGCCAACGGCGCGCTCACCGATGCCAACCGCGATTTGAGTTTCAAGGTTTCTAGTCTTACCAACCGCCTCGCGCGTTACGAAGATGCTGACCACCGCGTTGAATTGCCGGCTACGGCTCACGGCAAAGTGCTCGTCTCCGATCCCAAGTGGGACTTCGTGGTGCTGGATTTCGGGGCAAAGTCCGGCGCGCTCGAAGACGGCGTGTTGCTCGTCAACCGCAACGGTCGCCTTGTGGCCAAGGTTCAAATCCGCAGCGTCCAGCCTGACCGCTGCATCGCAAACGTCCTTCCCAACTGGAAACTCGGCGACGTGACCGAAGGCGACCAAGTCATTCCGTGAAAATCGTTCTAGGAATTTTTCTCCTCGCGCTGACGTTTGTCGTCAGCGGTTGCCGCAGCGTTGAACCGGAAAATCTTTCCGAGCGTCCGTGGAACGCGCCCAACGGTTGGGAGTCGGGTCTACCTGCTGGTATGATGCAGAACCAACATTGAGGTGAACCGCTTAACAAAAAAACCGCCCGTGATTTCACGGGCGGTTTTTTGTTTGGCAGTGCATCACTGCCGCGATGCTTGGCATTGCAGCAGTAACGTCCCACCGAGCATCAACCTTTTTTGAAAATCGGTTTCGGCACAGTGACAGCGGTGTAGCGTTTGCCGCGAATCTCAATTTCAATCGCCGTGCCGGGCTTGGCGAACTCCGCCGGGACGTAGCCCATGCCGATGCCAAGATTCAACGATGGACTTTGCGTGCCGCTCACGACTTGGCCGACGCTCGCGCCGTTGACCCAGATGGGATAGTGCGGTCGCGGCGGCGCGGATTTGTCGGTCATCTTGAACGCGACGAGTTTCTTTTTTGTGCCGCTGGCTTTTTGTTCGGCGAGCACGGAGCGCCCGATGAAATTTCCTTTGTCGAGTGAGACGAAGAAGCCGACGCCAGCTTCGATGGGCGTGGTGTGCTCGTCGAGTTCGTGGCCGTAGAGCGGGTAGCAGACTTCGGTGCGGAGCGTATCGCGCGCGCCGAGTCCGGCGGGCTTGAGGCCGAACGCCGCGCCGACGGCGAGCAGGCGATTCCACACGGCCTCGACTTTCTCGGCGGTGACGATGATTTCAAAACCATCCTCGCCGGTGTAGCCGGTGCGCCCAACGTAGATGGTGACGTAGTCGAAAATGAAAATGCCGATCTGGTTTTTCTTCAGCTCGGAAATCTTGTTCACCTCCGCACCTGCGGCTGAACTGCCGGGAAAAGCGCGGTCAATGAACTCCGCCACGCGCGGGCCTTGCACGGCGACGGCACCGAACTGGTCGGACATATTTTTCAAGTCGCAGCGACCGGCGTTTTGTTTCTCCAGCCACGCGACATCTTCGTCAATGCGCGAGGCGTTGATGATGAGCAGAAAATCTGTCGCGTTCATGCGATAGGCGTAGAGATCGTCAATCACGCCGCCGCGCTCGTCGCACATCAAAGTGTATTGGCCTTGGCCGACGGCGAGTTTGCGGATGTCGTTGGTGAGCGTGGCGTTGAGGAACGCTTCCGCGCCCGCGCCGCCGACGAAGACTTCGCCCATGTGCGAAATGTCAAAAATCCCGGCGGCATTGCGGACGGCGAGGTGTTCGTCAGTGATGCTCGTGTATTGCACGGGCATTTCCCAGCCGCCGAATTCGATGAGCTTGCCGCCAGCTTTCTGGTGGGCGGCGAAGAGTGGTGTTCTTTTTAACATGAAATTGTATCCGCTAATTACGCGAATTTACGCCAATCAGATTGCTTGCAGAATAATTCGCGTGAATTGGCGAAATTCGCGGATGCTCACCCCCATTTTTCCAAAATCATCTGCGCCTTCGGCACACCCATCTCGCCGGTGACGAGTTTGTCCGTGCCTTCGACGAGCGAGGTCGGGCCGCAGCAGTAGAAGATGGTGTTGGCGAGGTCGCCGATTTGGGATTTCAAGAACGCGGCGTCAATGCGTCCGCGCCGACCCGTCCACGGGTCGTTCGCTTCGAGGCGGGTGCAGGTGACGATGAATTTAAAGTTAGGATTCTGTCGGGCGAGCTCGAGAAATTCCGCGTTGAAGATGATGTCGTTCGTCGTGCGGACGGAATAGATGATGGTGATTTTCGTGGCGAGTGAGCGTTTGGTGGCTTCGCGCGCAAAGCCGCGAAACGGCGTGATGCCCGAACCGCCCGCGACGCAGATGAGGTGTTTTTCCGGCGCGTAGTCCGGCAGGAATTTCCCAACGGGCGGACCGACGACGAGTTTGTCGCCGGGCTTGGCCCAGTCCACCATGCGCGTGCCCATCTTGCCTTCGCGCTTGATGGTCACTTCAAAAAATCCGCGATCCAGCGCGCAAGACGAGAGCGAGTAAGCGCGTTTGTAAGTCGGCGTGTCCGGCCAATAGACGGTGATGAAGTGGCCGGTCTTGAACTCGGTGTCGTAACCGTCTGGCCATTTAATTTTGAGCGTCTTAGTGTCGGGCAGCTCCATCGTGGTTTGCTCGATGAGCATCTCGCAGGGTTTGGGCAGGGGCATGGCGGTTCTCCTTGGTTGACCAGTTGCTTAAAAAGTGAAGTGGCGGAGAGAGTGAGATTTGAACTCACGGTAGTGTTACCTACGCACGCTTTCCAGGCGTGTGCCTTAAACCACTCAGCCATCTCTCCGCTGAACGGGGCGCAGTGTGCCGGACGCAGATTTTTTCGCAACGAATTTTCCTGCGGTGGTAAATTAACTCGGCTGGGCTCGCCACATTCATGGCTTGCTTCACCGGCGGTGTTGCGAAAAAATTCCCGCCCGTGACCGTCACACTTTTTATTCCGTGCTTCGTGGACGCGCTGTATCCGCGCGTCGGCATCAGCATGGTGCGCATCCTCGAAAAGCTTGGGCATCGCGTCGTCTGCCCGGAGCGCGTCGCGTGCTGTGGGCAACCGGCGTTCAACTCCGGCTACTGGGACGAAGCGCGCACGGTGGCGCTGCCCGCGTTGGAACAATTCAAGTCCGCCGAGGTGCTCGTCATCGCCAGTGGTTCGTGCGGTGCGATGGTGAAAAAGTTTTATCCCGAACTGTTCGCGAAGACGCCACACGCCGACGCCGCGCGCGAATTGGCGGCGAAGACGTTCGAGTTTTCCGATTTTCTCGTGAAGCAATTGGGCGTGACCGATCTCGGCGCGAAGTTCCCGCACAAGGTCACGTTCCACGACGGTTGCCACGGCTTGCACGAACTAGGCATCAAGACTTCGCCGCGCTTGCTGCTCTCGCACGTGCAAGGTTTGCAACTCGTCGAGATGGGCGAGGCGGAGACGTGCTGTGGGTTCGGCGGGACGTTTGCAGCGAAGTTCCCGATGATCTCGACGGCGATGGGCGAAGTGAAATGCGCGTCCGCTGCCGACACCGGCGCGGAATACATCGTGAGCAACGACTCCAGTTGCCTGATGCACGTGCAGGGTTTGCTCACGCGCAACGGTGAAAAAATGAAAACTATCCACCTCGCGGAAATCTTGGCGGGGGAAAATATTTAGCCACAGATGGACACAGATGAAACACAGATGAAGACTGGGGACAGAGATTATTCTTTGCGGCCCATCACGGAGCAACTTATCGGGGCGGCTTACGAAGTTAATAATGTTCTCGGCTACGGTTTTCTCGAACGGGTTTATCAACAAGCGATGCAGGTTGAACTCAAGACGCGCGGCATCAAAGTTGAACTCGAGCCGAAGATTAAAGTTCAGTTCAAAGGCGTCATTGTTGGCGACTACGCGGCGGACTTGCTCGTCGAAGACAAAATCATTG
>JBJOPC010000180.1:0-2630 GCA_046050965.1 Verrucomicrobiota bacterium
GTGCAAATTTTCTATCCGTATCCGGCGTTCGCCAACGCGACGGGCGCAGGCACGTTGCGGCTGGAAAGTTCCGACATCTACATCCGCAACCTCACGATTGATGACGCCGTTTACCTGAACTTCAACGGCGTGACTTTCGCCGGGCCGATCCAGACGCTCATCACCACCGGCAACCGCCTCATCTTCGACAACGTGCTTATCAAGGGCGGCCAGGACACGCTCTACACCATCAGCGGCATCACGTATTTCAACCGTTGCGAAATCTGGGGCAGCGTGGATTACATCTACGGCGCGGCGCTCACGGTGTTCGACCAGTGCGACATCGTGGAGATCCGCAACACCGGCGGGCCGATCACCGCGCCGAACACCGACCCTGCCGCGCCGTATGGCTTGACGTTTTTGAACTGCAACTTCCCGCGCGCGCTCACCGCCAACGGTTATCCCTACGACGTGGGCACAGGCAACACGACCTTCCAGCGCCCGTGGCGGCAAGACGGCAACACGGCCATCATCAACTGTGCGCTCGGCAGTCAAATTTCAACGAAGGGCTGGGGCGAATGGGACGGGCGCGAGACGACTTGCCGCGCGCGCGAGGTCGGCACGACGCTCATCGGCGGCGGCACGACCACACCCGCGCAGCGTCAGGCGGCAGGCGCATATTGGTTGAACACGATTGATCCCGATTACGTGAGCAATTCGTCGCTCGATCCGACGAATGCGCTGCTCTTTGGCGCGGGCGGCACGAACAACCGCGTCGCCGTCACCATTAACACCAACGACTACACGCTCGCCGCCATTTTCGGCAACACTTACTACAACTTGAACGGCTGGCTGCCCGCGACCATTCCCACCATCACGACGCACCCGACGAACCGGACGAACAACGTCGGCACGGCCACAACATTCACCGCCGCCGCCATCGGCACGCCCGCCCCGACGTTCCAATGGCTCAAGAACGGCACGAACATTTTCGGCGCGACGAATGCAAGTTTCAGCCTCGCCGCCGTGAAGCTGGCGGACAACGGCGTTTACTCCGTGGTCGCTTCCAACTCCGCCGCCGCCGTGACGAGCAGCAACGCCACGCTCACCGTCCCCGTGCCGCCGACTGCGCTCACGCCGCAAATCAATGGTGCAACCCTGAACTTTTTCTGGCCGACTAACAGCATCGGCTTCCGTCTGGAAATGCAGACGCACCCGCCGGGTGTTGGGCTGAATAGTAACTGGTTCACCGTTCCCGGTTCGGCGGACACCAATCAGAAATTCTTCACCCTAGACACTTCCCTCGGCTCGGCATTTTTCCGGCTGGTGTATCCGTGAATTCACCGCCGCCGCGCTCCGCCGTTGACCTTGCGAAGTCGTTGCCTAGAATTCGCGCGAACCAAATCCCGATTTTATGAGCGAAACTACCAAGGCTATTTCCACCCAGTCGTTGCAACAAGAAGGCCGCACGTTCCCGCCGTCCGCCGCCGCCGTGAAACGCGCGCACATCAACGCGGAAACTTACGACCGGCTTTACGCGCGCTCCATCAGCGAGCCGGAAAAATTCTGGCTGGAGCAGGCGCGCGAGTTGGAGTGGTTTAAGCAACCCACGGAAGCGTGCAAGTTCACTTGGGACTCGGCGGCGCGGAAGATTGAACACACTTGGTTTGCCGATGGCCAACTGAACTTGAGCGTCAATTGCCTCGACCGCCATCTCAAGACCGCCACGCGCAACAAGACCGCCATCATCTGGCAAGGCGAGGGCGAGGACGAAGTGCGGCGCGTGACTTACGCGGAGTTGCACACGGAAGTTTGCAAGTTCGCGAACGTGCTCAAGTCGCTCGGCGTCACGAAGGGCGACCGCGTTTCGATTTATATGCCGATGGTCGTGGAGGCTGCGGTTGCAATGCTGGCTTGCACGCGCATCGGGGCGATTCACTCGATTGTGTTTGGCGGGTTCAGCGCGGATTCGCTCGGCGGACGAATCAATGATTCAACGTGCAAATTGCTCGTCACGGCCATTGCCGGGGTGCGCGGCGGCAAACCAATTTTGCTGAAAGACATCGCGGACGCTGCGTTGAAAACTACGCCGACGATTGAAAAAGTTGTCGTATTCAAGCGCAACGACACGCCGTGCAACATGACCGCCGGGCGCGACGTGTGGTATCACGAACTCATGGCGAAGGCGTCGCCGGAGTGCGCGCCGGAAGTGATGAACGCAGAAGATTATCTTTTCATGCTCTACACGAGCGGCTCGACCGGGAAGCCCAAGGGCGTCGTGCATTCGACTGCGGGTTACCTGCTCCACGCCGCGCTCACGACGAAATACATTTTCGATATTCACGACGACGACGTTTATTTCTGCACAGCGGACATCGGCTGGGTGACGGGGCACAGCTACTTGGTTTACGGCCCGTTGGCGATTGGTGGCACGTCGGTGATGTTCGAGGGCATTCCCACTTTTCCCGACGCGGGACGGTTCTGGAAAATCGTCGAGAAGTTCAAAGTCACCGCGTTCTACACCGCGCCGACGGCCATCCGCTCGCTCATCCGGCTTGGTGAAGAATGGCCGGGCAAATATGATTTGAGTTCGTTGCGTGTGCTCGGTTCGGTCGGCGAACCCATCAATCCCGAAGCGTGGCTGTGGTATC
>JBJOPC010000181.1:0-6461 GCA_046050965.1 Verrucomicrobiota bacterium
ACTTCCGGCGGTGCGCTCGGTGACGAACATTCCCGCGATGTTCACGAGCATCGAGGCGCAGGCGACGGAGCCGTATCGCTTCCGCGTGTTTCGTCCGCTGCGCACGGCGCACTACGCGGTGCTGCACGCGTTGGACGGGCAGGAAACTCCCCAGCCGTGGATCTTCCATCTGGCGAATGTGCTGTGGCACGGCGCGACGGCGATGCTGTTGTTCGCGGTGGTGGCGCGGCTGCTGGGGAAATTAAATTCGGCACTCGGTCAAAAAGAAATTCGCGCGTGGTCGCTGTTCGTTGCGCTGGGTTTCGCAGTGAACCCGATCACTTCTGAAGTCGTGTGTTGGGCGAAAAGTTTGGACGATATTCTCGCGACTTTTTTTGCGCTCGCGTGTCTGCATCAACTGCTGGCGTCGCCTGAGAACCGCCGCTCGCGTTGGCTCGCGCTTGCGTGGTGCGCGCTGGCTTGCTACGCGAAGGAATCCGCCGTGCCGCTGGCGGTGCTGCCGTTTTTTGTCGTGCGCGGCGTGCATCGGCTCGGCTGGCGCGCGGCGGTGATGACGACAATTCCGTTCCTGCTAGTGTGCGCGGCTTACACAGCGCATCGCGGTTTCATCATCGAACGGCAAAGCCAAGTCGCGCCCATCTCCGGCAGCTACGCGCAAACGCTCGTGGACATGGCACCGGTCGTGACGAGTTACGCGCGGTTGCTGTGTGGCGTGCCGCCGTTTCTCGCGGACTACAAATTCATGAAGGGCGGTCTGGCGCTCACGTCGCCGGAATTTTTGGCGGGCGGGCTGTTGCTGGCGGTGTTGGTGGGCGCGGGAATTTTTGCGTGGCGCTCGGAAAAATTCCGGCTCGTGGGTTTTGGTTTGCTGTGGACGGGTTTGTTTTTGCTGCCCGTGGCGAACGTGTTGCCGATGATGCAATACATGGCCGAACGGTTTTTGTATCTGCCGCTCGTCGGCTGGCTCGTCGCGCTCGCGGGCGCGCTGGCGTGGGTGCGGCGGCAAAAAATTCTCTCGCTCGCAGCGACGCTCGTGCTGCTCGCGTGGGGCGCGACGGCGTGGGCGCGGTCATGGGTGTGGCGCGACGAACTGGCGTTATTCGTGCGGACGTATCAGGACGAACCGCGCGGCTGGCGCATGGCGCACAACGCGGTCGTGGCGATTTTGCAACTCCCGCACGTGCGGCCGTTTTTCGCGTTCGACGAAAAAACTGATCAGCCGCTTGTGCGCGCAGCGATGCCCGTGGCGGAGCAGGGGAAAATCATCGGCACGTTCGCGGAAGCGGCGAGATTATTTCCAGAGAACGCGCTCATCCACGAGCTGCTGGGCATCGCGCTCGCGCAGTCAGGACGCCCAGCGGACGCGCTCACGCCGCTCGCCCACGCGGCGGAGTTGTCGCCGAAAGCGGGCGACTATCACTTGAACCTCGCGCGGGCGCAACTGGCGTTAGGCAATTTCGCTGACGTGGAAAAATCTTTTTTACGCGCGCAGGTCATTGCGCCGACGAACGCAGCGGTGCTGCACTTCGAGTGTGAATTGCGCTGGGCGACGGGCGATTTCGCGGCGGCGCGCACGGCAGCGGTGGAGTTAAACCGCGTGCAACCTTCAGTGGAAAATTCCAATCTGCTGTTTCAAACCGAACGGCAACTCGCCGCGCCCGCGCGGTGAGCGGGTGTCACGCGAAGTGCGAAATTCCCTCGGCCACGCCGTGACCGCACGGGAGCGCGCTGATGAAACCATGTTGCGCGCGCACAGTTGCTTTCACGCTCGGCACGGCGTTGGCGTTGGTCACGAGGCGGTGCGCGTAGGTGCGGTTGAGCATCGGTAAATCGTTGAGGTGATCGCCGGCGGCGAGAATATTTTCCGGGAGAATTTTCCAGTGTCGCGCCACTTCGGCGAGCGCGGAGCCTTTGTTGAAACCGGCGTGGGCAATCCGCGCGTAGACGTCGTTGCGGACGACGCAGAGGTCGGGTTGGTCGCGGCAATACTCGTCGAGATGCGCGTGGATGGCGTCGGCCTCGGCGTTGTCGCGCGCAATCATGCAGAAAGGCGAGTAAGAATCTTCGTAGATCATCGCGCGATGGTTTTCGCTGGCCCAGCGGCGGAGGCGCGGCAAATCGCGGTGCATCCGGCGGAAAATTTCCGCGTGCGCGGCGTCGCTCGCGGCGTTCCATGTCGCGTGCGGGATGTAACGCGCGCCGTGGCGAAAATGAATCTCTCGCTCCACCAGCACGAGGCCATCGGGCTGAATCGGCAACTGCGCGCGCCCGAGTGCTTCCATGAGGCCGGACATATCGCGTCCGGTGTTGATAATCCATTTCACGCCGCGCGCCTGCTGCGCGGCGAGCAGGGCGACGAGTTGAGTGGCGATGGGCGGTTGCTCGAACTCGGCAAAGATGGTTCCGTCGAAGTCGGTAGAAATTAATTTGAGCGGGGCGGCGGTGTTTGACACGCGGGGAAAATAGTTTTTGCCCCGCAACGTGCGAGAAGAATTTTCTGCGCTGTGAATTTTTCTGCGACGGCCACGCTACTTCCAACTTGCCACACGCCGCGTCGCGCGGGCATCGTTTGCTATGGCAGCATCACGCACGACCGATTCAACTGACGCAGAGTTCTACCAACCCGCCGACGCGTTTTTTCGCGCGAACAATCTCACCGCGCTCACGTTCGACGACCTCACGCTGGCGACGCTTTATTCCGACATCCTCCCGCGCAACACCCAGCTCGACACGCGCATCGCCGACGGTTTGGAGCTGCACGTCCCTATGGTGTCCGCCGACATGGACACGGTGACCGAATCGCGCATGGCCATCGCCATGGCGCTCAACGGCGGCCTCGGCCTCATCCATTACAATATGCCGGAGCGGCTGCAACTCCATGAAGTCAGTCGCGTGAAAAACCACGTCAACGGCCTCATCCAAGAGCCAATTCAAGTCACGCCCGACCAACTCATCGGCGACGTGCTCGCTTTGATTGAGCAGCGCAAATTCGGTTTCAGCACGTTCCCGGTCGTAGATGAAAAAGGCAAACTCGTCGGCTTGTTGTCCAGCCATGTGGTGAAGCAGCGTTACGCGAAGCGGAAAGTTTCCGAAGCCCTCACGCCGCGCGCGCAAGTTCACACCATCAACCAAAAAGAACTCGCCAAAGACCCCATCGCGCGCGCTGATAAATTTTTCACGCAACACCTCGGCATTCACAAGTTGCTCGTCGTGGATGACAAAGATCATCTGCGCGGTCTCATCACGATGAACGACGTGGAGCGCATCACGCAGGAACGCAGCGCGCAGTTCAAGCCCGCGCGCGATTCGCAATTCCGCCTCGTCTGCGGCGCGGCGGTGAGTGCCACGCGCAACGCTTTTGGCGAGCTAGATCGCGAGAAAATTCTCACGCACGTCGGCGGACTCGTTGAGCGTGGCGTGGATTGCGTGGCGGTTTCCACCGCGCACGGCCACACGCAAGGCGTGGGCGACACCGTGAAAGTTTTGCGCGATGCGTTTCCGAAATTGCCCATCATCGCTGGCAACGTGACGAGCGCGGCGGGCGTGGAGTTTCTGGCGAACTGCGGCGCGAATTCCATCAAGGTCGGGCAAGGTCCCGGCTCGATTTGCACCACCCGCATCGTGGCGGGCGTGGGCATTCCGCAGATGACCGCGCTCTACGTCGCCACGCGCGCCGCGAAGAAAAAGGGCGTGACCATTCTCGCCGACGGCGGCATCACGAAGTCCGGCGACATCGTTAAGGCTTTGACGCTCGCGAACGCGGTGATTTGCGGCGGCATCTTTGCCGGTTGCAACGAAGCACCCGGCGAAGTGATGGAAATCGGCGGCAAACTTTACAAACAATATCGCGGCATGGGCAGTCTCGCCGCGATGAAGGCGGGGAGCGCGGCGCGTTACGGCCACGAGAAGAACGACGCCACGCGCAAAGTCGCCGCCGAAGGCATCGAAGCACTCAAAGAAGTCGTCGGCTCCGTGGATCGCGTGCTCGCGCAACTCATCGGCGGTATCCAGAGCGGCATGGGCTATCTCGGCGCGAAAAATCTCGCCGACCTGCGCGAGAAAGCGCGCTACGTCCGCGTCAGCCCCGCTGGTATGAAAGAAGCCGCGCCGCACGACGTGGTGGAATTGAAAACGGGGCATTGAACCGCTCATCTGTGCTGATAAAACCGACGGAGATTAGCGGTTAAAAAAAGCTGCATGGACAGTCACGCCAAAATTCGCCGCGTCACGTTGTTCGCCGCGCTCGCCATCACGGCGGTCATCGCGGTGTTACATCTGGAATTTCGCTCGGTCGCGGGCGGGTTGTGGCGCGACGAGGCGATGCTCGTGCATTACGCGCAACTCGATTCTGCGCGCAACCTCACGCACGATTCTTTCCCTGCGCTTATGGCGACGGTCATCCACGGCTGGGGAAAAATTTTCAGCACGAGCGATGTGTCGTTGCGCTGGCTCGGCGCGCTTATCGGGTTGGGCGTGATTGGTGCGCTCTGGGCGAGCGTGTGGAGCGCGCGCCGTTCGCCGCCGCTCGTCGGTCTCGCGCTGCTGGGACTCAACAGCGTCGTCATCATCTACGGCGACTCGGTGCGGGCTTATGGTCTCGGCAGTCTGCTCGTCGTGCTGCTTGTGGGCGTGATGTGGTGGTTCTTGAAAAATCCCTCGTGGCGGCGCACGGGAATTTTGCTGTCCGCCGCGCTGCTGGCGGTGCAGGCGCTATTTCAAAATGCGGTTTTGTTCGCAGGCATCTGCGGCGGTGCGTGGGTCGTGTGTGGACGGCGGAAAAACTTTTCTGCGGCGTTAAAAATTCTCGGCGTGGGCGTCGTGGCCGCGGCGTCGCTGCTGCCGTATTGGGATAATTTTTTTCCGAAAGGCAACGGGACGAGCGCGGTGCGGAGCGTGTTCTGTTGGCCGGAGGTTTGTGGGAACCTCACGGTTTGCCTAGGGGCTTATGCTTGCCTGTGGCTGGTGCTGGCGGTTGCGGTGGTGGCAATCGGCGTGTGGTCGGGTCGGGAAAATCAAGTGACGACCAGCGACGAAAAGGACTTGCCGCTGTTTGCCGGCGTGACGCTGCTACTCGGCGGGGCGGGATTTTTTTGGTTCCTGTGGTTCTCCGCGTTGAACACGCAAATCTGGCATTTTCCCTCGCTGCTCGCGTTCGCGGCGGTGTGCTTTGATTTGGGGCTGCCGTATGAAAATAAAAAGCTGCGGGTGCCATGGTTTGGTTTTGCACTGGCACTCGCGCTCATCGCCGCGCCGTTTGCAGGGCGGGAGTTGCACTGGCGGTTCACTCCGGTGGACTTGCTCGCGGCGCGGCTGAACGCGGAAACCGCGCCGGAAGATTTGGTGCTCGTCACGCCGTGGTATGTCAGCACCACGTTCGAGCGTTACTACCGCGCGCCCGCGCCGTGGGACGCCGTGCCGCCCGTGCGCGCCGCAAAACTGGGGACGAATCAAGCCCCAGATTTTTTCTTCCGCGTTACCGAGCAGATGACGAATCCCGCCGCGTTGCGGCCGCAGCTCGCGAAAATTTCCGCCACGCTGCAAGCTGGGCATCGCGTGTGGGTCGTAGGCTGGCTTTCGCTGCCGGAGTTCGGAACCCCGTATCCGCCTGACCTGCCGCCCGCGCCGTTGCGCGCGACCGGCTGGTCGGACACGCCCTACACGTTGCATTGGAACGATCAGATTGCGAACTTCCTTGTGCAGCACAGCCGCGAACTTGGCCGGGTGTCCGTGCCGTCACCCGTGGCGCTGGACTGGCACGAAAACGTGGAACTGTTCCGCGCCACTGGCTGGCGGACGAATGTGGACGGGAAAAGTTTTTAACCACGGATGGACACAGATAAACACGGATAAAAAATCTGACGCGAAGGCAAGCAGTGGAAATTTCTTTGCGCCTTTGCGTCTTTGCGTGAGAATCGGCGCATGAGTTCAGTCGCCAACTTGAATCTGCCCGATGCCCAAGGCCACTTCGGCCAATACGGCGGACGTTACGTGCCGGAAACGTTGATGCACCCGTTGCAGGAGTTGGAAGAAGAATACTTCCGCGCGCAGCACGATCCCGAATTTGCGCGCGAGCTTTCGTATTATCTCACGGAATTTGTCGGCCGTCCCTCGCCGCTCTACTTTGCCGAACGTCTGACCAAGGAACTCGGCGGCGCGAAAATTTATCTCAAGCGCGAAGACCTGAACCACACCGGCGCGCACAAGATCAACAACGCCCTCGGCCAGATCCTGCTCGCCAAGCGCATGGGCAAGACGCGCATCATCGCCGAGACGGGCGCGGGCCAGCACGGCGTCGCCACGGCCACGGTCGCGGCGATGTTCGGGATGCAATGCGTCATCTACATGGGCGCGGTGGACATGGAGCGCCAGGCCTTGAACGTCTTCCGCATGCGCCTCATGGGCGCCGAGGTCGTCGGCGTCGAGGCCGGCCAGAAAACCCTCAAGGACGCCGTCAACGAGGC
>JBJOPC010000182.1:0-16435 GCA_046050965.1 Verrucomicrobiota bacterium
CGTGAGCGCAGCGGGTTGGTTGTAGCGCAGCGTGTTCGCGCCGCCCGCGTTGCCGATGGAATTGACGCCGCCGCTCTGCACGTCGTAGTTGCCGCCGGTGGTCACGCCGTTGGTTTGATAGAACCCAACGACTTGACTGCCGCCGACAATCGTGAAGGGCGACGCGCCGTTGTTCGTCGTAGCCCAATCATACAAACCGACGGTGGCATACGCACCGTTCTTGCCGAGGCCGAGGCCACCGAGAATTCCCGCAGTGCTGGCGGTAGTAGTCGTGGTGATGGTCGCGGTCGCAGCGACGTTGGCGGTGGAATTAGTCGTGGCCGGGCCGGTGAACATCACCGTGCCGCCAATATTTTCCGTGAGCGCGCCGAGCGTGACGACCAGCAAGTTCGCGCCGGAGACGGGCGCGGCGGCGATGACGGAATAACCTTTGTTCAGCGTCACGCCGTTGAACGTCTGCGCGCTGGCGACGCCGCTGCTGCCGGTGATTTGCACCGTTGCACCGCCAAGTATCAGTGCGTTGGCGGCGGGCGCGAGGTCGCTCGTCGGCGAACCAGCAACGGAAAAATCCAAGCCGATTGAACCGCTATTGTTCGTGACACCGCCGGTGAAAGTGTTCGTCGCGCCGCCGAGCGTCAACGTGCCAGCGCCAGTTTTCGTCAAGCCCGCCGTGCCGGCGACGGGTGTGCTGATGGTCGCCGTTTGGTTGGCGACGTTGACCGTGGCCGCGCCCGCGAGCGTAAGCGTGTTCGTGCCGATGACTGACCAGTTGAAGGCGGCGGCGTTGTCTTTGAATTTCAGTGTGCTGACGGTGCGCGCGCTGTCGAGCGTGACGGCGACATTCGACGACAAACTCAACGTAGTGAAATCGGCGATGGCACCGGAGCCGGACGCGAGTTGGCCGGTGCTCCAATTGGTCGTCCCGCTCCAACTGCCGTTGGCGATGGAAATCCAAACACTGCTGCCGGGCGTGGCGCTGGCTTCGGGAGAATTGCCGCTCGCGCCGTTCGCGCCGCTCGCGGTGACGATGTAAAAATAAGTTGTGCCGTTGACCAACCCGGTGTTGGTGTAGCTCGTGCCGGTGTAGCCGGTGGCAACAGTGGCGGTTTCGTTCGCGATACTGGTTCCGCGTTTGATCGTGTAGCTCGTCGCGCCGGGCGTGGTCGGCCAAGTCAAAACGATTTGCGGCAGCGTGGACGAACCAACGGCGGTGAGGCTGGTCGGCGCGGCTTGTTTGGGATTGATGGAGTCGGTGGCGTTGGCGGAGACGCCCGACGCATTCAACGCCACGACGCGGTAATAATAAATTTGGTTCGTCGCCAAACCGCCGTTGAAATATTTCGTCGTGGAAACGCTCTGGAGAAAAACGAACGGCCCGGCAGCACTGGTGGCGCGGTAAATCGCGTAGCCCACCGCGCCGGAAACGGCGTTCCAAGTGAGCGTGGCGTCTTGCTGAATGTTGGTGGCGGTGGCGGTGATGTTGGTGGTGATGACCGAGGTGATGAACTCGGACATCGGCGGTGTGGCGGGCGCGGTGGGTTTCGGGACGGCGACCGCGCCGGTGGAATTAGTGCTACTTCCGCCCGCGCCGGTGGCGGCAACGGCGTAGCGGTAAATCGTGCCGTCCGTCGGCGACGTGTCGGTGTAAGTCGCGTTGGTCACGTTGTTCGCGAGCACGATAGTTCCCAAAATATTCGACGCACCGCCGCCGTTGTTGTAGAGCGTGGAGCGCGTGACGGTGTAGAAATTGGCATTCGCCGCCGGCGTCCAATTCACCACGACGCTCTGATGTCCGACGCTGCCGATGCTCACGCCGGTGGGCGTGGCAGGCGCGCTGGCGGCGATGCCCGCGCTCGGCGTGGCGCTGGCTTCGGGCGAGTTCGTGCTGCTGCCAACGGGATTGACCGCGCGCACGACGTAGTAGTAAGCCGTGCTGTTCGCCGCGGTGGTGTCGAGGTAAGTGGCGTTGTTGAATCCGCTGCCACACACGGGACCGACCACGCCGTTCGTGATGGAAACGTAGCCGCTGCCCGCAGTCGTGGAGCGCAAAATATTGTAAGTCGTCGCGCCGGGTTGCACGGGCCAAGAAATCAAATTCACATTGTTGCCAGCGTAGGCTTTGACCGTGGTGGGCGCGGGCGGAACGTAGCCGGGCAATTCGAGCCGCAGGTAGTCATACATCGTATGGTTCGCGAGGTAACCGCTCTTGCGCATTTGGAGGTAAATCGTGTTCGCGCCCGCGTGCAGGTAGTTGGTGGGAACGTTGAGACGCGTGTCGGCGAAAAGTCCGTGGATGCCTTCGCGGATGGACGCATCGCTGCCGCTGCCAGAACTGTCGTAAGCCGGGTCGTAACCGACCGCACCGGCGATGTCGCTGCCGTTGACGCGCACAATCATCGGGCCTTGGTAAGACGAGGCGGTAGCGATGTAGAGCGAGCCATTGCTCGCGGGCACGGATGACAGAGTGAAAGTGATGGTCGAGCTGGACGGACTGTTGTTGCCCCACGGATCGTAATTGCCCGTGTTGTTGATGGTGACGGGCTGGATGAAATTCCAGTCAGTCGCCCAGCGACTCTGGCCGACGACGTAGTTCGGGCCGCTCGGAAAATCAAACGGGAACTCCAGAAATTTGGTCCACACCGGACTCGGCGCGGTCGCGCTCGGCCCAATGTCGCCGACCCACCAATCTTCGCCGTGACGGAATTTTGCAGCGGTGCGGTCGGGATAACCGATTTCAAAAACCGTCGGACCGACGCGCGTGGGCGTCCACGTCACGTCGCCGAGATTGTTCGTCGCGCCCGCCGTCACGGTCACGCTGAACGGCGACGCGGGGACGTGCAGTTCGTTCGGCGGGTTGCCACCGGTAAGATTCTGCGACTGGAACGTGCCCGCTGCGCCGGGGCCGAACGCGTAGAGTGTGTAGCCGTTCGTGGCGATGACGTTCGGAATAGTGAAATTCCCGCTCGCGTCCGTGTGCGTCCAGAACTGATACGGCTTATACCATTTCTGAAAATCGTAGGCGCTGTTCGCCGGTTGCACTTCGACGCCGACCCACAGATTCGACGCGCTGGCGTTCGGGTTGAAACTATCGGCAATGACCATTCGGCCGGTGATCGTTCCGCGTTGCGCGGCGGAGGCGTAGGAGGAATTGGTGAACCACGTGTAGGGCCACGCGCCGGTCTCGGCATCGGCCTGCGCGAGCGCGTCGGTGTAGAGCGCAGCGGCAGCGGTGTTCGTGCCGGTGAGCGTGTTAGTGACGTTGTTGCAATAGAAGAAATACGGACCGCAGACCTTCGACCAAACTTCGCCCGCCGCCCAGTCGGAGTCGGTGCAGAAGCCGTAGTGTCCGCCGTGCGGCGTGTTGAGAATAGTGCGCCCCATGTGGCTGGTGAGTTCGCGGCGCATGGGACCGCTGGCCATGTATTCGGAAGTGGCGGGGACATTCCAGAGGCCGACGTTCTTGCCGCCGACACCGACGCTGCTCCAACCCCACGTCCGCATCACGCCATAGTCGGCGGTGTATTTGTATTTGTCCTCGTATTGCCCGGCGTAAATCCCGTTGGTCCACAGCGAACATTCCACGGGCCCACTGTCCACGCCGATGGCCGTGCCGTCATAGACCGGCATGAGCTTGTGACGCTGGGTGTCCACGGTCATCCAGTTGAAGATGGAGCCGGAGTAAATATTGACCCGGCACTCGCCCATGCTGAAGGCGGCATCCGTGCTGCGGTGAATCCAAATCGGTGCGGCGTAAAAACCCGAGTTGCCGCGCAGCAGCGAGAAATGCACTTCCATCACGATGTTGGAAACGTTGTTGCCATCCGCCGCCGTCAGCACAACCTCCGCGTAATTGCCACCGTTGCTCGCCGGGTTTGCCACGATGGCGTAAGTATATTCCGGTCCCAAGTCCGAGCTGTTCTCCCAGTATAATTTTCCGCCGCTGTAACCGCTCGCTAGGACGTTGACCGTCTGCGAACTGCCGGTGTTGTTGAATGTGTAGTTGATTGTATGGATAGACGCGTCGGCCTTCGTGATAACGATGGAGATAATGCCGTTGGCGAGCGTGACGGTCGTGCCGCCGTCGGTGAGCGTAACGTTCGCGCCGTTCGTGCCGCCGCCGGGGAGATTGGCGCGGGCGGAAAAGGTCAACGACGCGACGACAGCCAGAATGGCGAGAGGTAGTTTGAAACAGCGCATGGATTAGTGGCGAGAAGCTACTCTGCTTCGGCCGCCAACCCAATCCACCAAACTGGTGACATTTCAGGGAGGCTCACATCATGCGTTGGCGATGGGCTGCAACCCCAACGCGCCGTTTTCCAGATGCCTCCCGATTCCCGGGAGCGAGCCGGGGCGAGGGCGAACGGGAAATTATTTCCAAAGCCGCTACCGCTTCAGGAACCGCGCGCGCTCACTGCTCCGCGAGCGAATCTTCTACGAACGAGACGCGCGCGAGTTTCGCCGCGTCCTCGCCGGAGGCGAGCGGACGCAGGCGGAATTCGTAGCGCGCAGTCGCGCACGGAATCTGGAATTCCTTGTGCGGCCATGCGCCCCAACTGTCGTCGCCGCCGAGACCTTGCTGGCGGTAATCCAAATTCAGCACGGTGAAATCGCGGTGCGGAATCTCGAACGCGTGTTTCGGTCCCTGCAAATCGTCGGTCGTGTGCGGCAGCGCGTTCACGCTCAAGAGTTGCGCGCCCACGCTGCTCGCGAGCAAGCCCGCGCCCTTCGCGTTCGTCAGCGCCACCCAGCGCACGTCGGTTTTGTTGCCGCTCTCGCCCGGCTCGGTGTAGTGCGGGTAAAATTGTTCTTCCACGCTGCCGCTATGCAAACCGGTGCGCGCGTCTTTGCGGTCGGCATACGTTTCCTGCGGGCCGGGGCCAAACCAACTCACGCGCTTGAACTCGCCGGGCAAATTCATCTGCATCCCCAAACGCGGGAGCGTCGGCAATTTCTTCTCGCCCGGCTTGAACTCGGCGGACACCACGACATCGCCGCTGTTGAAAACTTTGTAAGCGGTCGTCCAACTCGCGCCGCCCGCGCCGGGCAGCAGCCACTCGGCGGTGACTTCTACCCGGTCAAGTTTCGGGGCGACGTTGAAGCTGCGCGCGACGGAATTTTCGTGCGCGTTGCGCCAGACGATTTGGGATTTGCCGTCGTGGCGACCCCGGTCGTTGTCGGTGGGCGCGCGCCAGAAATCCGGGCGCAACGGCGACTGCACCAGTTCGCTGCCGTGGGCGCGCCAGGCGACGAGACCGTTGGTGCGGTCGAAGGTGAGCGCGAAGTCCGCACCAGAAATCTCCACGCCCGCCGGGGTGTTTTTCACGGCGAGCTTGGCTTGCTGGGCGGCGAATTTCGGTGCGGGCGCAGCGTCGGGCAACTTGAACTGATCCCACGCCAGTTCGTGACCGGCGGGCAGCAGTTCGGTGGCGCGCTGCGAACGGAAGCTGACTTCGACGAAATATTCTACGCCGGGCGCGGGCGAAAACTTTTTGAGCGGCAACGTGACGGTCGCGGTGGCGTGCGGCGCGAGCGCGGGCAAGGCGAGTTCGCCGCGCTGCAATTCCGTGCCGTCGCCGGTGAGTTTCCAACTCGCGCGGGCAACCTCGTCGAGGTTCACGAAGTCGAACCAGTTTTTGATTTCAATTTTGCGCGCGGCGAGGTCGGCGGGTTTGCAATGGACGTTTTGATAAACGTGCGCGACTTCGAGCAGACCGGGGTGCGGCTCGCGGTCAGGGGTAACGAGGCCGTTGCAGCAGAAGTTATCGTCGCTCGGCACGTCGCGCGGGCCGATGTCGCCGCCGTAGGCCCAGAACGTTTTTTCACCGGGCTGCACCGGCCAGAAGCGGTCGCGGTTTTGGCGCGTGGTGGCTTGGCGCAAACCTTGATCCACCCAGTCCCAGATGTAGCCGCCTTGCAGATGCGGCTTGGCATAAATCTGCGACCAATACGACCACATATCGCCGCTGCTGTTGCCCATCGCGTGTTCGTATTCGCACTCGATAAACGGGCGCGTCTGCGTCGGCGCAGCGGCGTATTGGGCGAGTTCGTTGGGGCGCGCATACATCGGGCAAACAATGTCGGTGAAACGATTGTGCTCGGCGCGTTCGTAGTGAACGGGACGGCTGGCGTCGCGCTGATGAATCCAATTCGAGGTCGCTTCAAAGTTGGGACCGAAGCCGGCTTCGTTGCCGAGCGACCACTCGATGATGCTCGCGTGATTTTTGTCGCGCTCCAACATCCGCACGGTGCGGTTCATGTGCGCGGCGGCGAAGTCTTCGCGCTTGGCCAAAGTTTTTTCGCCGTAGCCCATGCCGTGGCTCTCGATGTTGGCTTCATCAATCAGGTAGATGCCGTAGCGGTCGCAGAGGTCATACCACGCAGGTTGGTTCGGGTAATGGCAGCAACGATTGGCGTTGATGTTAAATTCTTTGTAGCGCTGTAAATCGCGGGTCATGCCTTCGACGGTGATGGCTTGGCCGCGGTCGGCGTCGAACTCGTGGCGGTTGACGCCTTTGAACAACACGCGCTGGCCGTTGACGAGCAAGTCGCCGTCTTTGATTTCAATTTTACGGAAGCCGACGTTGACGGGAATGACTTCGAGGACTTTGCCGTCGGAATTTTTCAACGTGAGCAAGAGCTTGTAAAGATTGGGCGTCTCGGCGGTCCACTTGAGCGGATTGGCAATGAGCTGCGCGCTGGTGTATTCGCTTTCGCTACCGGCAGGCGCGGAAACGGGCGCGGGATTTTGGAAGCTCGCGATGACTTTGCCGCTGGCGTCCTGCAACTCGCCGCTCACGGTCAGCCCGTCGGCGGCAGCGGCTCCGGTGTTTTGAATCCGCGTCCGCACCCTCAACATCGCGTCCTGATAGTGCGCGTCGAGTTCCGTCTTCACTTCAAAATCGCGGAGGTGAATTTGCCCCGGCGACCACAAATACACGTCGCGGAAAATCCCGCTCAGGCGCCAGAAATCTTGGTCTTCCAAATACGAGCCGTCGTTCCAGCGGAAGTTTTCCACAGCGATGAGGTTTTTGCCGGGCTTGAGATATTTCGTCAGGTCAAACTCCACGGGGGTGCGCGCGTCTTTGCCGCAGCCGACTTGCTGGCCGTTGACCCAGAGATAAAAAAACGAGTTCACACCATCGAAGGTGATGAGCACGCGGCGTCCGTCCCACTCGGCGGGCAAATCAAACTCGCGGCGATAGGCGTTGACGGTGTTGTTCGGATCGTCGCGCGGGACGAACGGCGGGTTGGGCGCGACGCCGTGCCACGTCCACGGATAGCGGATGTTGACGTAAATCGGAATGCCGTGGCCGGACAACTCGACGTTGGACGGCACGGCGATGGTTTCCCACGCGGTGTCGTTGAAATCGGACGACCAGAAATTTTCCACGCGCGCGAGTTGGTTGGACGAGTAGTGATATTTCCAATCGCCGTTGAGCGAGCGGTAGAACGGCGATTTGACGCGCTCGGCATTATGCGTCACGCCGAGGCTGCGCGCGGTGGCGGCGTCTGGGCAGATGACCATCGTGGCGTGGGGCAACTCGTTGTTGCGGCCGGTGAGGCGGGGATTTTCCCAGTCCGCAGGCTCGGCTAGGGCGGCGCGCGTGGAGGGTTGAACCGCGAGCGCGAGGACGAAGGTGAGCCGGACAAAAAAAGATTTCATGAAGCGCGAGGAAATTAAGTGAAGGTGCAAACCGTGTCAGTCACTCTTTCGAGTAAAGTAAAACGGCGGCGAACCGCGCCGGGGCGCGGGGCGCGGATTGGGCGGGCGCGGCGGTGGCGCGCGCGGAGCCGAACGGCGAACTCGGCTCGTTGACGCTACGCCACCCGCTCCGCCACGCGCGTGATGCTCGTCGCTTTGCCCGTCACTTCGTCCAGCTCCACCAACGCACCGTGCAACCGCACGTCGCCCGCTGCGACTTCAAACTTCTGCGGCAGCCCGGTCATAAACCGCGCGATGACCGGCGCAATTTCACGACCGAGCGAACCATCGTGCGGGCCAGTGAACCCGGCGTCGCTCAAGAACGCCGTGCCGCCCGCGAAAATTTGTTCGTCCGCCGTCTGCACATGAGTATGCGTGCCGACCACCGCGCTGACGTGGCCATCGAGCAGCCGCGCGAAGGCGATTTTCTCCGACGTGGCTTCGGCATGGAAATCCACAAAGATGAGCGGCGTGATTTCGCGCAGCCGTTTCGCTTCGGCGAGGGCGAGCGGAAAGGGATTTTCCAACGGCGGCATGAAGGTGCGGCCTTGGAAATTCATCACCGCGATTGGCAGCGAACCTTTCACTGTGAACACCGCGCTGCCCTGCCCCGGCACGCCCGCCGGATAATTGAATGGCCGCAGAAAACGCGGCTCGCCGTGCGCCAACTCCATGACTTCCTTCTGATCCCAAACGTGGTCGCCGGTCGTGATGGCGTCCACGCCGCTGGCGAAGAGTTCTTGTGCGAGGCGCGGGGTGATGCCATTGCCGGCGGCGGCGTTCTCGCCGTTGGCGATGACGAAGTCCAGCGCATGACGGGTGCGGAGTTGCGGCACGAGTTGAGCGACGGCGCGGCGTCCGGGTGAACCGACGATGTCGCCAATGAAGAGCAGTTTCACGGCGCGCACTCTAAAGGAGAACCCGCGCCGACCGAAAGCAAAACCACTCAATGTGCAGGCTCAAGAACGAAGGCCAACTTTGACGCGAGCACCTTCAAGCATTTTGATTTGAGCATCAATGCTGGCTACTTGCGACCAACCTTGAATTGCCATCGGCACTGATACAATCAAGGCGAAAAACCACAGCGAACTTTTTGAAAAAATAAGAAGCACGAGCACAAAGCTGAAAGCAGCGGCAATTCTTGAAGCCCAGATGAGCCACGTGCGAATCGCAACTAACCGCCGCAGGGAATGTTCCCATCGTTGAGCGTTATTCTCTTTCAGAATGTTCGAGGATGTGGAGTTCATGAAATTGGATTACCTGCACGGATGGAAGCCCACTGTCGCCGTTCTATCAAGGACTATCGCCGCCGGGGTTGGCCTTGCCCGCCCAGCCGCTACCACCCCACGGACAGTTCACAGATATTTTCCGATGATGGGCTTTAGCTCGGCGATGGTTTTCTTCGGCCAGAATTTGCGGTCGGTCATGATGGCGTTCTTCAAGGCAGCGTGGCACGGCCAGTTGGGCGCGGCGGGGATTTGCGCGATGGCTTGCGCGACGATGGCTTTGGCGGTGGCGGCATTCTTCATCAGGTTGGCGATGACCATCTCGACGGTGACGTGCGCCTCGTCCACTTTCCAACAATCGTAGTCGGTAATCATGGCCATGGTGGCGTAGGCAATCTCCGCTTCGCGCGCGCACTTGGCTTCGCCGAGGTTGGTCATGCCGATGACGTCGCGGCCAAGTTTGTGATTAGTCAACGACTCGGCGCGCGTACTGAACTGCGGACCTTCCATGTTCACATAAGTGCCGCCGTCGTGAACGCGCGCCTTCAAGCTGCGCGCGGTCTTCAAAATAATCTTCCGCAATTCTTCGCAGATGGGGTCGGCAAAGGCGATGTGGCCGACGATGCCGCGGCCGAAGAAGGTGTGTTCAAAATCGCGCTTGGTGCGGTCATAGAATTGGTCTACGAGCACGATGTCGCAGGGTTTGTATTTCGCCTGCAAAGAGCCGACGGCGCTGACGCTGATGATCCACGCGACGCCGAGTTTCTTCATCGCCCAGATGTTGGCGCGGTGATTAAGTTCGCTGGGTAGAATGCGATGACCGCGCGCGTGGCGCGGGAGGAAAACGACTTCGCGCCCGGCGAGTGTGCCGGTGAGTAATTCATCGGAGGGCGAGCCGAACGGAGTTTTGACGCGCACCCATTTCTGGTTAGTGAAGCCTTCAAGATTGTAGAGTCCGCTGCCGCCGATGATGCCGATGCGATGTTTGGTCATGCAGAACTTTTAACCACGAAACACACGAAACACACGAAAAAATGTGCAACGACAAGGGTAGTGATCATGAAACGCCCGCAAAATACTTGTTGCACCATGCGCCTAAATCCATAGAGTGTCGCCCGTCAAAGGTCTCGTAAGTCGCAGCGGACAGCCGTTCTTCGACTCGCAGTTTTTCCAAAGATTCAAGGTTCATCGTTTGTTTTCAGGGGAAACGAGACTATCCAAACCAGACCGCATCACGGTTTTTGTCCCACAATTTTAGCATGAATGATTCAGCACCAACGCAGGCTCCCGCCGCCGCACCCAGCGCGAACGACAACGCCAATTACGGTTCGGGCTTTCTCGAAATCTCGGACAAGGGCTTCGGCTTTCTCCGCACCGCGCAAAACCATTACCACCCCAAGCCGAGCGATATTTTTGTCACGCCGGACACCATTAAGCGCAGCTTCCTGCGCGAAGGTTGCCAGATCGAAGGTGCCACGCAGCCGCCGCATCGCGGCAACAGCCCGCAGCTCAAATCGGTGGACAAAGTCAACGGCATGGCCTTCGCCGACTACACGAAAGCCGTGCGCTTCGAGAACTTGACGAGCATTGATCCCATCGAGAAGTTCACGCTCGAAACGTCGCCGGACTTGCTTGAGACGCGCGTCATTGACCTCGTCACGCCCATCGGCAAAGGCACTCGCGGCATCATCGTCGCCCCGCCGCGCACGGGCAAGACGACCATTCTCAAACAGATTTGCAACGCCATCACCACGAACCATCCCGAAGTGTTCACGATGGTCTTGCTGATTGACGAACGCCCGGAAGAAGTCACCGATTTCCAACGCAGCGTCAAAGCCGAAGTCGTCGCGTCGTCCAACGACCAAGACATCGAAACGCACGTGCGCCTCTCCCGCTTCATGATCGAACGCTGCCGCCGCATGGTGGAAGCGGGCAAAGATGTGTTCGTCTTGCTCGACTCGCTCACGCGCGTCGCCCGCGCTTACAACTCCGTGCACGGCGGTTCTGGCCGCACGATGACCGGCGGCGTGGATGCGCGCGCGCTGGAGATTCCCCGCAAGATGTTCGCCTCCGCGCGTAAGATTGAAGGCGGCGGTTCACTGACGATTCTCGCGACGGCGTTGATTGACACCGGCAGCCGCATGGATGAACTGATTTTCCAAGAGTTCAAAGGCACGGGCAACATGGAGTTGATTTTGGATCGCAAACTTTCCGACCGCCGTTTGTATCCGGCCATTGACATCCCGAAATCCGGCACGCGCAAAGAGGAAAAACTTTTCGCCGCCAAGAATCTCGAAGCCATCCGCAAACTCCGCCGCATGATGGTGGACTTGAACCCCATCGAAGCAATGGAGACGCTTACCGGCGCGCTCAAGAAACACAAGACCAACGACGAATTGCTCGCCAAGTTGGCCACCGGCAACTAGTCCGCGAACTGAAATTCAAACGGCCAGCCGCGCGAGTGGCTGGCCGTTTTTTTGGTGGGGCGAGAGTCCTCGCCCCACCCGCCGCCAGTCTCATAGTCCATCGTCTACCGTCTTGCCCCCCGCGTGGCACACTGCTGGCTAGGCAAGCCCGCATGAAGACAATCTCCCTCCTCCTGCTGGCGCTCGCCACGCTGCTCCTCCCCGGCTGCGGATCGCTCAATCCCAGCGTGACCGACAATCTCCCGCGCTTCCGCGACAGCAAATCCGCCGATCTCGTCGTGATTTACTACGCCGAGAAGTCCATCTTCATCACCAAGCCCGACACGCGCGAGAACGGTTTCCTGCCGCTGCTGTCCCGCGAAAATGTCTCCGAATATCTCGTCCGTCCTGAAATCGGACGCGGTCTCGGCGTCATCATCATCGGCCAAATGACCACGGACGCCGAGCAGACCGCGCTCATGGACGACTGGCAGACGCAACTTTCCCAACGCGGTTTCCGCCGCATCGTCTGCCTGCGCGCCGGCGCGAGCGACGAACGCATAGATGGTTTGCCCATTCTCCGCGATTCAGCTATTGCTTCACGCGCCGATGAAGCCGCTCCCGCCCAAACAGTCGCCGCAATCACGTCCGCCCCTTGAGCGGATGCTGAAAATCCACGCGGCCATCGCCGCCGGGAAATTTCCCAACGCCACCACACTCGCGCGCGAACTCGAAGTCAGCACCAAGTCCATCCAGCGCGATCTGGAATTCATGCGCGACCGGTTGCAGTTGCCGGTGGAGTTTGATTACAAACGCAACGGACTTTTTTACAACGGCGAAGTCGAGGCGTTTCCCACGATGCAAATCACCGAGGGCGAAATCTTCGCGCTCGTGCTCGCGGAAAAAGCGTTGCAACAATATCGCGGCACAAGCTTCGAGCAACCGCTCCTCTCCGCCGTGAAAAAAATCGAGCAGTCGCTGCCCGACACCATCTCGGTGAACCTTGCGGGCTTAGAGCAGACCATCTCGTTCCGCACCCGCGTGGAGTCGGCGGTGAATCTGGAGATCTTCAACACGCTCACCAAGGCCGCCGCGCAACGCCAGCAACTCACCCTGCTCTATCGCAAGCCCGGCCAGCCCAAAGCCGAGGCGCGCGTCGTAGACCCGTATCACCTCGCGAACATCAACGGCGAGTGGTTCCTGTTCGCCTACGACCATGCGCGCAGCGACGTGCGGACGTTCGTGCCCTCGCGCGTGCAGTCGGCCACGCTCACGGGCAAAACCTTTCCGCGCCCGGAAAAGTTCTCGCTAGAGAACCGCCTGCGCGGCAGCTTCGGCGTGCATTCGAGCGAAGGTGAATTTGAGGTGGTGCTACGCTTCAACGCCCGCGCCGCCGATTACGTCCGCGAAAAAAAATGGCACGCGTCGCAGCAACTGCGCGAGCTGAAGAACGGCGGCGTGGAGTTGCGGCTCACGCTGACGAGCCTCGTCGAAATTGAACGCTGGGTCTTGAGCTGGGGCGGCGACGCCATGATCCTCAAACCGAAAGCCCTCGCCGACGCCGTGCGCGCGGCCGCTAGAAAAATTTTATCATGAGCAAACCCAACTACATCGAACTCGGTCACAAGAAAACGCTCGTGCGCATGAGAATTCTTTACGAAGACCGCGCCGTGCTGGCGATTGACAAAATGGAAGGTTGGCTGCTCATCCCGTTCACCTGGCGCGACACCGCGCGGAATCTGCAAGCCGCCATCACCTCGTCCATCGCCGCCGGAGATTTCTGGGCGCGCTCGCGCAACTTGAAGTCGCTGCAATATTGCCACCGCCTCGACGGCGACACGAGTGGCATCCTGCTCTTCGGCAAATCCCACGGCGCGGTCGAGTCCATGAGTCGGCTCTTCGAGGAACGCACCATGGAGAAAAAATATCTCGCCGTCGTCGCCGGTGTGCCGAAACAAACCGAGTGGATGCGCGAAGACAAAATTGAAAAAGACGGCGGGCAAATCGGCCGCATGAGAATTGATCCGCAATTCGGCAAAGACGCCGAGACCAGCTTCCGCGTTTTGGAAACCATCGAGCGCAACGGCAAGCCCTACACGCTCGTCGAGGCGCGCCCCCGCACCGGGCGCACCCACCAGATTCGCGTCCACCTCGCCGCCAGCGGACACTCGATCGTCGGCGACAAAATTTACGGCGGCCAAGTCGCGCCCATTCTCGGACTGCGCGCGATTTATCTCGGCTACGAAGACCCCTTCCGCCAAGTCCCCGTTCGCATCCGCGCCGACGAAGACGAGTTCCGCCGCGAATTTGGTTTCCCGCCCCGCGAACTCATCGCCCGCGTGCCGCGCGAAAAACTGCCGGAGCCAGCCGTCGCAAAAACTGCGGCCAAGCCCGTTGCGCGCGCGCATAAAAAAACCGCGCCGCCAAAAGTTTGACGACGCGGTTGTCCTAAAAATGTTCGGCTACTCCGTCACGCCCACGACCTGCCCCACGCTTTGGAGTTTGATTTCCGCCTGCCCGTTGTAGTCCTCAATCAGGCCGGTGACCGCGATGTTTTTGCCGACGTATTTCCGCAAATCATCCGCCGGAATCGCGCCGCCGAAACACACCGCCACGAACGGCGCGTTAGGTTTCACACCGCCGATGTCCATGAAGATGTCGCCCTTTTTCGAGACCGTCACGCGACCAACCTTGCCTGTGACCGTCGCAGTTTCGCCAACGTGCGCCTTGGCGTCCTTGGCGTCAATCGTGCCGCCAGTTTTTGCCTTGGGCGTTTCAACTTTGGGAACTTCCGCGACTGGCGCGGGCGCGGGCGCAGCTTCAACTTTCGGCGCGGGCGCAGGCGCAGGCGCGGCGGCAGGCTGTTCTTTGCTGCAACCGGCAATTAAAATTGCGGCGACGAGCGCCACGGGGGCAAATTGGATTAACGATTTATTTTTCATGACAAAAGCAAAAGCCGAACGCCCCGCGAAGTCAAGCAGCGCGAACCGGCGCAACCTTCGTTTTGGAGTGCGGTAACGCGTCACCGCTTTGGAACTGAGAGGCATATCTCCCAGTTCTAAAGCGCGGTCACACCCGCGCACTCCAAACATCACCATGCCGCCTCACACAAAAGTTTTCCACCCGCGAACACCAGCACCGCCGCCAGCACCCGGCTGAACGTCACCGCGTTCCACCGCCGCGCGCCGAAGTGCGTGCCGAGCAGCGCGCCCGCCACCGCCGGAACCGTCAGCCACAGCAGCGAACCCGTGTGTGAAATTTTCTCCCAACCCGCGCCCACCAATCCCGCGATGGAATTCACCACGATGAAGCCCGCCGCGATGCCACCCGTCGTCTTCGGCTTCACCCAGCGAAACAAATACAACACCGGGCTCAAAAAAACTCCGCCGCCAATGCCCGTCAAGCCCGCGAGAAATCCCAGTCCCGCGCCGATGATCAGCGCGAGCGGCCACAGAAATTTCCGCAGCGGCAACTCGTCGCTCTGCCAGCGCGAGCGTGCGAGCAACACCAACCCCGCCGCCGTCAGCACCGCGCCCAGCACGAGTTTGTAAGTCTGCACACTGATGTGAACCTGACTGCCCAGCCACGCGCACGGCACGGATGCGAGCGCGAACACGAGCAGAACTTTTCCGTCAAAATGTCCCGCGCGCCAGAACCGCCACCAGCCGATGCTCGCCACCAGCACGTTCGTAATCAGCACCGCGACCTTGGCTGAAGTGGGCGCGACGCCAAGCAACGCCAGTGCCGCGAGATAGCCAGTCGCGCCGCCGTGGCCGACGGACGAATAAAAAAATGCCACACCAAAAACGGCGGTGAGCAACACCGCCCAGTTAGGCGAGGTCAAGTCATGCATGGTTTGTTTGGATTAAAATTATTCTCCGGGGTAAGCGGCGACGGCGGGCAGTGAACCGGGTTCGCGGAAATTTTTCACGCTTAATTCCGCAGGTTTTAGAGCGACGACATGGCCGTCGTAAAACAGTCCGTCCATGCGCCCGTTGTGGCGCGGCGGATAGTGCGTCTCGCTGCTCGTGCCGGTGAACGGCAGAAACGGCGGGCGCGGCGGCGCGGCAATCCGCGAATCCGAGCAGCCGGGCGTGCGACGATGATCCCAGATGACGAGCCGCTCGCTGGTCTGGGTGACAAAGTTCTCGCGCTGCGCCGCCGGGCTGCCGGTGCTATAGTTCATCGCGTAGCCACATTGCCATTGCTGCTCAACGGGACATTTGAAAATCGCGTTGTTGTTCGTCTTGCCGAGGAATGGTGAAAGCAAACCGTCTTTGTAAGTCGCGCCCGGAGTGCCGTCGGGAACTTGATACGGGTCGTAGGGCGACCACCAAACTTCGTTCGGCCCGGTCGGCGGCGGTGTGCCTGCGCTAGTGCCGCTCGGCACAGGCGAGGCGAGTCCGTAGGGATCGCTCGGCGTGTCGGGGCATTGACGCTGCGGACAATTGAGGTCGTCGTTGTCGCCGCGAAACATGAGGTAGGCCAGTCCGGTTTGCTTGAGATTGTTCAGGCACGTCGTCTGTTGCGCGCGCGCCTTGGCTTTGGCAAGCGCGGGCAGCAGCAGCCCGGCAAGGATGGCGATGATGGCAATGACCACGAGCAGTTCGATGAGGGTGAAGCCTTGCTTTCGCATGACGGCGAAGGAAACACGAGCCGTTATATCCTGTCAAATATAACGGTTAAAAATCCTATAAAAATTTTCACGGCTGCCCATGAACCGGATTCACGGCCGGCTAACCGCGCATGAGCTTTTGCAACTTCCGCCAGTCGGATTGCGTGGCTTTGAGACTCGCCTTTTCCATCGCCTGATACAACGCCAACACCCGCTCGCCGGTCGCCGTCAGTTCGGCGCCGCCACGTTCGTGACCGCCACGCACCGCTTCGATGACCGGCTCGTGGAAACAACCGTTCATCGTCTGGATAAGCGACCACGCGCGCATATACGACATCTCCATGCGCTTGGCAGCTTCACCGATGGAGCCGGTCTCTTTTACCAGTGCAAGCAATTCAGCTTTACCGGGACCGAACGCGATTTCATCGCCGACGACAATTCGCAACCGGGGCAGCAATGACGGCGAAACTGTTTTAGATTTTACGCT
>JBJOPC010000183.1:0-4316 GCA_046050965.1 Verrucomicrobiota bacterium
CGCTCATCCGCCGCATCCCCAAGCGCGGTTTCAACAACAAGCGCCACACCATCCAGTATCTGCCCGTGAACGTTGGCGAGTTGAACGTGTTTGAGGCGGGTGCGCGCGTGGATGAGACCGCATTGCGTTCCGTCGGCCTCGCGAATGGAAAATCCGCAGGCATCAAGATTCTCGGCGAAGGCGAGCTGACCAAGAAGCTGACCGTCGTCGTCAGCGCGTTCAGTGCTTCGGCGAAGGAAAAGATTGAGAAGCTGGGCGGCACTTGCGAAGTGACCGCGAAGAACGCAGCAGCACCGGCCACGGCATAAGCAGCGCGCCACATCATGTTCACCAACATCCTCAACACGTTCCTCAACTGCTGGAAAATTCCGGAGCTCAAATCCCGGATTATTTTCACGATGGGCGTGCTGGCGGTTTGTTTGCTGGCGGAATCCATCCCTTGCCCCGGATTGAACGGGTCGGCGCTCAACGCCTACATGGAATCCAACGCGGCGAAGAGCGGGGGCGGGATGCTCGGCATGTATAATATGTTTTCCGGCGGAGCGCTGGGCAAGTGCGCCATTGGCGCGCTCACCATCATGCCGTACATCAGCGCGACGATCATCATCCAGTTGCTGACTGCGGTGATTCCGACCTTGAGCAAACTCGCCCGTGAAGAAGGCGGACGCGTGCAGATCATCAAGTACAGCCGCTGGCTCACGGTGCTGTTGTGTATCGGCTGGGGCACGGCCACGACGATGGGTTGGGAAAATCCGGCGAGCCTGTTTCCGAATTTTCAGGGAACGCTCATTCTCGACCCCGGCCACATCTGGTGGTTTCGCATCCACACGGTTTTGATTTTGACCACCGGCACGATGGTGCTGCTCTGGCTCGGCGAGCAAATTACTGAACGCGGCATCGGCAACGGTGTTTCGCTCGTGATCACTATCGGCATTCTCGGCCGTCTGCCTGCCGCCGGTCGTGCGCTCTGGGAAATGTTCAATCCTCCTGCGGGCGTGGACGTGAAGTTTCACATTTTCGGCACGGGCATTCTTCTGCTTGGATTGCTTGCGCTGGTCATCGGTGGAGTCATCGCCATCACGCAGGCGCAGCGGAAAATTCCGGTGCAATACGCGCAGCGCGCGGTCGGTCGCAAGATGTATCAGGGCGGCACGTCGTTCATGCCGTTGAAGGTGAACTACGCGGGTGTCATGCCTGTGATTTTTGCCTCGTCCATCCTGATGTTCCCGAGTTTCATTTTCCGCTGGATTGGCGGTAACTACAACGTGCCGTTCTTCAAGCATCTCGCGCAGGAACTGGATCGCGGCTCGTTCTTTTACATGCTGCTGTTCGGCTTGATGATTTTGTTCTTCTCGTATTTCTGGGTGGCGACACAGTTCAACGAAATCCAGATTGCCGACGACCTAAAGAAGAATGGTGGCTACGTGCCCGGCGTGCGTCCGGGACAGGCGACGAGCGACTATCTGCACCGTGCGATGAGCCGCATCACGCTGGCGGGCGCGATTTTCCTGACGGTCATTGCGGTCATCCCGATTTTGCTGACGAGTAACATGAACATTTCGCACGACGTGACGCAGTATTTCGGCGGCACGAGCATGTTGATCATGGTCGGCGTGCTTTTGGACACGATGCGACAGATGGAGTCGCACTTGATGATGCGGCACTACGATGGATTTTTGAAGAAGGGCCGCGTGAAGGGACGGTTCTGATTTTTTGTGGCCGGCGTCATCCTGAAATCCGGGCACGACTTGGAATTGATGCGACCTGCGGGCGCGATAGCGGGGCAGGTGTTGGAAGAAGTCGCGGCATATATCCGGCCGGGTTTGACGACTCGGGAGATTGATGAATTTGCCGGTAAGCGCATCAAGGCGCACGGTGCTCGCAGCGCGTTTTTGGGATACCGCAAGTATCCGTGTCAGATTTGCATTTCGGTGAACGAGGAAGTCGTTCATGGGCTCGCGGGAAACCGCCGGGTGGAGTTTGGTGACATCGTGAGTTTGGATGTCGGAGTTTATTTTAACGGTTTTGTCGGTGACACCGCGCGGACAGTCGCGGTAGGCGGTTGCGGAGTGGCCGCGCAGCGGTTGATGGACGTGACGGAGCAGGCGCTCCACGAAGGCATCGCGCAGGCGGTGGCTGGGAAACGGGTCACGGATATTTCGCGCGCGATCCAGCAGTATGTGGAGCGAAACGGCTACAGCGTAGTGCGCGAATTTGTCGGTCACGGGGTCGGGCGGAAGGTTCACGAAGAGCCGCAAGTGCCGAACTTTGTTGACCCGGACAGCAACCAGAAGTTGAAGGCGGGCATGACGATTGCCATCGAGCCGATGGTGAATTCGGGCGCGCCTGAGGTAAAGATTTTGAAAGATGGCTGGACAGTGGTGACGGTGGATGGTTCACTGTCCGCCCATTTTGAGCATACTGTGCTGGTCACGGACGGCGAGCCGGAGATTTTGACATGGCCACAGTCAATGCCATCGAAGTTGAAGGCACAGTAGTCGAGGCGCTGCCAAACACGCTGTATCGTGTGAGGCTCGCCAACGGGCACGAAGTTTTGGGCCATGTGGCTGGAAAGCGGCGCAGCGAAGTGAAGTTCGCGCCGGGGGACAAAGTGGTTTTGGTGGTGTCGTTCTTCGATTTATCGCAGGGACGCATCAAGTTGGTTTGAAGAAAATATTTTATGAAGGTTCGCGCATCAGTCAAAAAGCTGTGTGAAAATTGCAAAATCGTGAAACGCAAGGGCGTTATTCGCGTGATTTGCTCCAACACACGGCACAAACAGCGGCAAGGCTAAACTATTTATGGCACGCATTATTGGTGTTGATATTCCCGGCGAGAAGCGCATAGACATCGCGCTCCGCTACATCTACGGCATCGGCCCGGTCAACGCGAAGGTCATCTTGGAGCACGCCAAGATTGATCCGAGCATCCGCGCCAAGAATCTGACCGAGGCGCAACTCTCGCAGATTGTCCACGCCATTCAGGACGGCAAATATGTCATCGAAGGCGACCTCCGCCGCGAACACGGCATGAACCTCAAGCGACTCCAGGGCATCAAGTGCTACCGTGGAGTCCGCCATCTCCGCAGCCTGCCCGTGCGCGGCCAGCGCACGCAGACCAATGCCCGCACGCGCAAAGGTCCGCGCAAGACTGTCGGTGTCCAACGCAATCCGAACGCCAAAACCGGCATCCACTAAAATTTGAACTGAACTGCTATGTCCGAAGAAGCCAAAAAGAAACCTGCCAAGGAAGCGAAGCCCGAAGCCGCCGCTGTCGAAAAGAAGCCCAAGAAGGCTGCCGCAGCTGCTGGTGCTGAAGGCGCTCCCGCCGCCGCTGCGACAAAGGCCGCCGCCGCTGCGCCGACCGTTGCACCTGTTGTAGCCGCACCGACCGCCGCCGAATTGCTCGGTGAAGATCCGAACGCGAAGAAAATCGTCAAGGCCAAGGGCTCGAAGAATATTGCCGTTGGCATCGCCAACATTCTGGCCACTTTCAACAACACGCAGGTCACCATCACCGACATGCAGGGCAACCTCATCGGATGGTCCACCGCAGGTCGCGTCGGTTTCAAGGGTTCTCGCAAGAGCACTGCTTACGCCGCGCAGCAGGTCGCGCAGGACGCCGCCCGTCAGGCGATGTCCCACGGCATGCGCGAAGTTGAAATCCGCGTCAAAGGTCCTGGCTCGGGTCGTGAATCCGCCATCCGCGCCTTGCAGGCGATTGGTCTGGAGATCAGCTGCATCAAGGACGTGACGCCCGTTCCTCACAACGGTTGCCGCCCGCGCAAAAAGCGCCGCGTGTAAGCCATCAACCATTAACTTTTAACTATCAACTAAAATGGCTCGTTATACAGGTCCTCGTGTTCGCATCAGCCGCCGGTTCGGCATTCCGATTTTTGGTCCGACAAAATATCTTGAGCGCCGCAACTACGGCCCGGGTGTCCACGGCCCGAAGTCCCGCCGCAAGTCCACCGAGTATGGACTCGGCCTTATCGAGAAGCAGAAGCTCCGCTATTTCTACGGCCTGATGGAGAAGCAATTCCGCGGCGTCTATGAAAAGGCGAAGAACAAGCGCGGCGTCACCGGCGAGACGATGTTGCAGATTTTGGAGACGCGCCTCGACAACGTGGTGTATCACCTCGGCTTTGCCAACAGCCGCGCTGCCGCACGCCAGATGGTTTGCCACGGCCACATCACCGTCAATGGACGCAAGGTCGGCATCCCGTCCTTCGCGCTCAAAGTGAATGACGTGATTCAGGCGAAGAACAACAACGTCTCCCGCCAGCTCGCGACCAAGGGACTTGAGGTCGCCACCAG
>JBJOPC010000184.1:0-3486 GCA_046050965.1 Verrucomicrobiota bacterium
TGCCGATACCCTGCCCGCATAACAATTTCAAGCGCGTCTCCAGACTGGCCACGTTGGGAACCGTGATGAAGGCCTGCCCGCCGGGTTTCAAAACACGATGCAGTTCGCGCACAAAGCCAACGGGATTAAAATTGAAATGCTCCATGGTCTCCCAGCAAGACAGGAGATCAAACTGCGCGTCGGCAAAGGGCAACCGGTGTTGCGCCGATGACGCCGCGCCAAAGCTCTGCGCGAAATCGCCGATGACAAAATTAATTCCCCGCGCCGCGTAGAGCGATTTGAGCGGATATACAATCGGGTCTTCACCCTCAAACACGCACACTTCGTTGCCCTGTTCACGCAGGGCAAACGGCGTGTAACTATAAAACGGCCCAATCTCCAAAATCTGTTTCCCTTGCTGCCGCCACAAATCAAAATGCGTGGCCGTCTGCCAGAGCCGACTGCGGTGGCTTAAAAAATAACCATGCACCCCGCCAACCACTTTAGCTTCGCCCGCCAAACGCTCGGCGAAAATTTCATACTCGGATTGCGTCATAGATTTACGGCAGTGTGCGACAAGCGCGGCGCGGTGACAAGCTTGCCACCGAAAATCAAATCCCAAACAACCGCCGATGCTCCTGCAACGCGTAGCGATCCGTCATGCCCGCGATGTAATCGCACACCGCGCGATGCCAACCGACTTTCGGCGCGCGGCGCGAGGATTGCCCGCCCACTTCCGCTGGGTGCGCGAGGTAGTAATTGAAAAGCTCTTCGAGCATCCGCACCGCGCGCGTGTTCGCCTCGTCCACTTGCTTGCTGAAATAAAGATTCTGGTAGAGATATTTTCGCAACTCTTGATTTTCCTTCCGCCGCGCAGTGCTGTATTGCACGAGTGCCTTCGAGTGCAAGCGCACTTCATCCGCGCTCAGCACCCGCGCTTTGAGGATGGCAGCTTCGGTCGTCTCCACCACGTCGCGCACTTGCCCGTCAATTAGACAGCGAATGATAAAATAACGACGACTCTCGTCCGATAAATTCCCGTGGTCGCGCTTCACTTTGCGCGCGGCCAAATTCCAAACGCGGACATGGCGGTTCAAATCCGCTTCGTCCAAAAGTTTCGCATCCAGCCCGTCGTCCAAGTCGTGGCTGTAGTAAGTAATCTCGTCGGCGAGATTGGCGACCTGCGCTTCGAGTGAAGAATTTTTTGCGTCGAAGCCTGCGCGCTTACTCGGATGATCGTAAGCGGTGAAATGCTTCACCAAACCCTCGCGCACCTCCCACGACAGATTCAGCCCGGCGAACGTCGGATATTTTTTTTCCAAATCCTCGACGACGCGCAAGCTGTGGCGGTTATGCTCGAAGCCGCCGTGCTTTTTCATCAGGCGATCAAGGACGTGTTCACCACGATGGCCGAACGGCGAGTGGCCGAGGTCGTGCGCGAGCGCGATGCTCTCGGTCAAATCTTCGTTGAGCTTCAGCGCGCGCGCGATGCCGCGTGCGATGGCCGCGACTTCCATCGTGTGCGTGAGCCGCGTGCGGAGGTGGTCGCCTGTGCCGTTGAGGAAAACTTGCGTCTTGTATTCCAGCCGCCGAAACGCGCGCGAGTGAATCACACGGTCGCGGTCACGCTGATACTCGGTGCGCCACGCGGGCGACGCCTCCATGAATTTTCGCCCGCGCGTGTCCGCACTGAACTGCGCATAAGGCGCGAGCGTTTGACGTTCGATGGTTTCCAGTTCGAGGCGGGTGCGCGGCATAATTAAAAAACTCCTGCCGCAACTTTAGGCGAAGCCCGCCGCCGTGGCAACGCCGCCGCAACTACCGCATGGCGGCAGTTTCTAAATGTGGAGTGCGGCGACACGTCGCCGCTTTGTCACTGGGAGACATGTCTCCCAGTGACAAAGTGCGGTCATGCCCGCGCACTCCAAATTAGAGCACTACCGCATTGTCCGCCGCGCGCCGCGTCGTTAATCTCATTCATGCACTGGCTCCAGTCGCTCGACACCGCCGCGTTCCGCTTCGTGAACTCCACGTTGCAAAATTCTCTGTTTGACGCGCTCATGCCCTTCGCCAGCGGCAACATTTTTTCGTTCACGCTCCTCGCGCTCGCCGTCCTTGCGCTGCTCGTCAAAGGCAACTCCCGCGTGCGCCTGATGTTGCTCATGCTGGCCATCATTCTTCCGCTCGGCGACAGCTACATCTGCAACACCATCAAACACGCCATGCTGCGCCTGCGTCCCTTTGCCGCGCTCGACGGCGTCCACCAACTCGTCCTCGCGGGCCGCGACAACTCCATGCCGTCCTCGCACGCCGCCAACTGGGCCGCCGCCACGATGATTGTCTTCATTTATTTCCGTCGCCGCAGTCTGAAGCTCATGCTGCCGCTCGCGTTCACCGTGAGTTTTTCTCGCATCTACAACGGCGTGCATTTCCCCGCCGATGTATTCGCAGGCTGGATTCTCGGCGCGGGCTACGCCGCGGCGGGCGTCTGGACGCTGGAAAAACTCTGGCAAACTTTCGGCAAAAAATATTTCCCGTGCTGGCACGAACAACTCCCCTCACTGCTCAACCCCACTCAAAACTTAAAACTAAAAACTAAAAACTCCGCCCCCGATTCCCACTGGCTGCGCCTGGGTTATTCACTCATCTTCGTAACCCTCGCCGCGCGCCTTGTCTTTCTCGCCGCCGGAATTCTCGAACTCACCGAAGACGAAACTTACTACTGGCTCTGGTCAAAACACCTCGCGCTCTCCTACTTCAGCAAACCCCCGCTCATCGCTGACACCATCTGGCTCGGCACACGACTTTTCGGCGACACCACGTTCGGCGTCCGTTTTTTCTCGCCCGTCATCGCCGCCGGGATGAGCTGGCTCGTGCTGCGTTTCCTCGCGCGCGAAGTCAACGCCCGCGCCGGATTCTTTCTCCTGCTCGCTATCACCGCCACGCCCCTGCTCGCCGTCGGCGCGACGCTGATGACCATTGACCCGCTGTCCGTTTTATTTTGGACCGCCGCGATGATTGCCGGTTGGCGTGCCGTGCAGGAAAAATCCACCACACGCGATTGGCTCTGGGTCGGTCTGTGGATGGGCTTGGGCTTCTTGAGTAAATACACCGCGCTCTTCCAACTGCTCTGCTGGGCGACATTCTTCATTTTGTGGAAACCCGCACGGCAACATTTGAAACGCTCCGGGCCGTGGCTCGCGCTGCTCGTGAACGCGCTCTGCTCCCTGCCCGTCCTCATCTGGAATTCGCAACGCGGCTGGGTCACCGTCGCGCACGTCGCGGGCGACGCCCACGCCGGCGACGCTTGGAAATTCACGCTGCATGAATTTCTCGCCAACGAGTTCGCGCTGCTCAACCCCGTGTTCTTCGTGCTGCTCGTCTGGGCGGCGATTGCGTTCTGGCGCAGCGTAAAAAAAACTCCGCTGCAAATTTATCTCTTCGCCATGGGTGCGCCGTTGTTCCTCGTTTACGGACTCTGGTCGTGTCACTCGCGCGTGATGCCGA
>JBJOPC010000185.1:0-3171 GCA_046050965.1 Verrucomicrobiota bacterium
CGCATGGAGGCGAGGTCGAAGGGCTTGTTGATGTAATCGCTGGCGTGCAGTCGCAGCGCCTGGCGCATGGTGTCGGCGGTCTCGAAGGCGGTCATCATCACGACTTCGATGTGCGGGTCGATGAACTTGAGGCGTTCGAGCACCTCGATGCCGCTCATGCCGCCCATGCGGATGTCGAGGATGGCTACGTCAATTTTGTTTTGCTGCGCGAGTTCAATCGCCGTGCGACCGTCGGCGGCGAGGAGTAAGTTGTAATCGTCCTTGAACACGACGCGTAGCGACATCCGCGGGCCGTCTTCGTCGTCGCAGACGAGCAACGTCGGTTTGCGCGGCGGGGTTTGCGCGGCGGGTTCGATTGGGATTTCAGGAACCATGGAGTGCGATGCTACAGCGGCGACGCGCTGGCTCAAGCGGGAAAACAGCGCGCAGAGTTTGGAGTTCCGCGTTTATGCGGCCAAGTCGCGCCAATCGCCTAAAGGCGGAACTCCGAACGGCGAAATCAGTTCCGTGCGGCGGACGGCGGCACGACGGGGCGCGCGACGTTCGCGAGATGGCCGCGCACCATGTCGGCGCGTAGGAGGTCGCGGTCTTCGGGCGAGAGTTTCTCGGAATGACTCTTCTGCAAGTGCGCGGGCTGGGTGAGGATAAAAAGTTCGTTCGGCAACGCCACGTCCACGCCGGGGAACAAGCCCATGTCCACGCCGAGATGAAACAGCGAGAGCAGATTCATCGTTTCCTTGGACGAAATGCTGTGCGCATTGGCGAGTGTGCCGTAGGCGCGGCCAATGTGGTTGAACACGGTTTTGGGTTTGTCTTCCAAAAGTTTTTTGCGCGAGTTTTCTTCGTGCTCGATGATTTGCGAGAGAACTTTGTCGAGGCGTTCCACGATGGCGGCTTCGCCTTCGCCGAGCGTCATTTGGTTGGAGACTTGGAAAACATTGCCGAGCGCTTCTGTGCCTTCGCCGTAAAGTCCGCGCACGGCGAGACCAAGTTTGTTCACGGATTGAATGATGGGATTAATTTGCTCGGCGAGCACGAGGCCGGGCAAGTGCAGCATGGCGCTGACGCGGATGCCGGTGCCGAGATTCGTGGGGCAGGCGGTGAGGTAACCGAGATTCGTGTCGAAGGCGAAGTCCAATTTATTTTCGAGCCGCGTGTCCACCCGGTCAATCGAAGCCCACGCTTCTTTGATCTGTAAACCCGGTCGCAACGCCTGCATCCGCAGATGATCTTCTTCGTTAATCATCACGCAGAGCGATTCCTCGCGGTTGACCACGAGACCGCTGCCCGCACTTTTTGCGGCGTGTTCGCGGCTGATTAAATGGCGTTCAACGAGGATTAATTTGTCGTTCGCGTTCAGCAAATCCATCGAGGCGGAAAAACAATCAGTCATTTCCGGCAAACTTTGCACGGCGGGTTGAATCGCTTCTAGCACTTGGATGCGCTCCGGTTTTTTGGCGTGGCCGGGGAACGCGCCTTTGGCCAAGTTGCGCGCGAGCCGCACACGACTGGACATAACGATGCGGTGATGCGGGCCGGTGCGGCGGGCGACGGCGGCGGGCGAGACGAGAAATTCGTGGAGGTTCATGGCGCGAAAAATTAAACGGTGAACTCTTGTTTGCGCGTCGTCTGCTTGAGTTCGTCGCGCAAGGAAGCCGCCGTTTCAAAATCTTCAGCCGCGATGGCCTTCGCGAGTTTTTTCTCCAGCGTCTTGAGGCGATCGCCAGTGTCACGCGCCTGCTTGAGCGCGTGGGGAACTTTGCCGGCGTGGCGCGTGCCTTTGTGCATCGTCTTGAGCAAGCCTTCGAGGCCTTCGGCAAACGTGGTGTAGCAGAGCGCGCAACCGAGGCGTCCGGTCTTTTTGAAATCCGCCTGTGTGAAGCCACACTTGGGACAGGCGAGCGTCGCGCCGCCCGCGCCGGGTGCGAGTTCTTGCGCGGTGCCGAGACCGAGCAGCAGGTCAGCGAGCGAGAAGCCGGCGGGGTCATTCACGCCTTTGGTTTTCGCGCAGTCGTGGCAGAGGTCCACCTTCTGGACTTTGTCTTCGCCGATTTGCGTGAGGTGGACGGCGGCAGGTTTTTCTTTGCAGAGGGTGCAGAGCATAAATTTTTTCTTCGGCAAAACTTTAACACACCGTCGCGGCAGGACAAGCGCGAGAACGGACGGATTTTTTTGCGTCTCACCAAAATGGGGAGGTCAAGTTCACCAGTAATGGGGATTCTCTCGGCGGGGTTCTTCTGGCTTACTCTGCACTCGTTGACCCCACCGATTGTGTTCATGGCGAAAGTTGTCGTCGAAAACGCCTTGGGAAAATCAGCGAATAAGCGAATCGTCGAATTCAAATAAAAACGGGAACCGTTGCGCAGTTGGCTCACATCACTTCAGAAATTATGAAACGAAATCTATTCAAACTGACCACCATCGCTGCTGGCTTGCTGCTGGGCGCATTGAATCTGGCCCAAGCACAAAGTTCCTACACTTGGACGGGCGGCGGTGGCAACGGCAATTGGACCACCGGCGCGAACTGGGGCGGCAGCGGTCCATCCGGCACGCCCTACGGCTTCTTGAATTTCGATGGCAGCACCCGCGTCAACAACACTAACGATTTTTCTGCCGCCAGCGCGGGGTATCAGATTTATTTCAAAAGCACTGCTTCGGCGTTCAACCTCTACGGCAACAGCATCACGTTTTACGACTTCGGCGGCGCGAACCCCAACATCCAGAACGAAGGCACGGCGAACACGCAAACCATCAACTTCCCGATTATTGATGGCAACACTTCTGGCGCGAACGGCATTCTGAACATCAACGTCAATACCTCCACCGCGCAAGGACCGCTCGTGTTCAACAGCACCATCACTGCCGCCGACACGACCATTGCCACGCGCGCCATCAATGTCTCCGGCACGAACACAGTGGTGTTCAACGGCGCGATTTCAGATTTCAGCGGCAGTGGTAAGATTGCCATCACGCAGCTTGGCACGAGCACTACGACCCTCAACGCGACGAACACCTTCACCGGAGCGCTGACCATCAACGCCGGCACGGTGCTAGTCGGAACCAAAGGTTTGCTCGGCAACGGCACTTACAGCACGGCCTTCGCGAACAACGGCACATTAATCATGGGCGGCAACAACGCCCAGACCTTGAGCGGTGCCATTTCCGGCACGG
>JBJOPC010000186.1:0-7072 GCA_046050965.1 Verrucomicrobiota bacterium
ACATCGGGCGTGAGAAAATAAACCGGCTGACCGAGCATCCCCGCTTCGGCTTCGATGCCGCCGACGCCCCAGCCAACAATGCCCAAACCGTTGATCATCGTCGTGTGCGAATCCGTGCCGACGAGCGTGTCGGGATAATAAATTCCGTTCTGATTCAACACGCCCTTCGCGAGATATTCCAAGTTCACTTGATGCACGATGCCGATGCCCGGCGGCACAACTTTGAACGTCTCAAACGCCTGCATGCCCCATTTCAAAAACTGGTAACGCTCGCGGTTGCGCGAGAATTCTAAATCCAAATTCTGCTGTAACGAATCTTTGCCGCCCGCGAAATCCACCTGCACCGAGTGATCCACCACCAAGTCCACCGGCACGAGCGGCTCGATGATTTTCGGATTCTTGCCGAGCTTCGCGACCGCCGAACGCATCGCTGCCAAGTCCACGAGCAGCGGCACACCGGTGAAGTCCTGCAACACGATGCGCGCGACCACGAAGGGGATTTCTTCCGTGCGTTCCTCGACCGGTTTCCAATTGGCGAGTGCGCGCACGGCAGCTTCGCTCACGCGTTTGCCGTCGCAATTCCGCAGCACTGACTCCAGCACGATGCGGATGGACACCGGCAGTTTTGAAATCGCGCCGACCCCGGCTTTTTCCAACGCGGGCAGCGAATAAAATTTTCCATCGCGGCTCGTGCCGAGGTCGAAGGTCTGGAGTGAATCAAACAAGTTGTGTGCGTTGCTCATAAAAATTTTGCGGCGGCGTATGCGCCAAAATCGAAGCGCAGAAATTAAAGTGCGCGCAGTTCAAAGTCAATTTCGCCGCCTTGGAGTGCGGCGACAGGTCGCCGCTTTGGAACTGGGAGACATGTCTCCCAGTTCCAAAGCGCGATCAAGACCGCGCACTCCAAACCCAAACAGTCGCCCCTCACCCACGCCATTCCCGCCGCAGTCGCCGCAGTCGCCAGAAAAAATACCCAAAGAAAACCAGCCCGCAGCCATCCAGTCCCACGATGTAGCCAAGTTTGTAGCCGCGCCCCGTGTTGCTCGCCGCGTAAATCGTCACGTCATCGCCTGCGAGCAAGTTCGGCAACGCCAGCGGCATCAGCGCACCCTGCACCACGCCCTGCGCGAAACCCGCCGGACGCGCGTCGTCGCGCACCAACCGACGCAACATCCAGTGCAATCCCGCGCCCACCACGACAGCGGCGAGCAGTGAGAAAATTGTTTTGGTGAAAATTTTTCCCATTTAGGAGCGCACAAACTTACGTTCAAAGGTGGTCGAGGCGATGGCGCACGGTGGTGGCGAGTTGGTGGGCTTGGAAGGGCTTGGGCAGAAAATCGTAACCGGCGGTGAGTTGGAAATCTTTGCCGACAATGTCGCGACTATAGCCGCTCGCATAGATGATTTTTAATTTAGGCTGTTCGTGGAGGAGGAGTTGGCCGAGTTCTTTGCCGGTGATGCCGTCGGGCATGACGAGGTCGGTGAGCAACAAATCAATCCGGTCTTTGTGCTGCCTCCAAACGGTGATAGCCTCGACGCCAGACGCGGCTTCAACAATCTGGTAGCCCAGACTGTCGAGCACGGCGCGGGCGGCGGCGCGCAACGCCGGGTCGTCCTCGACCAGCAAAATGGTTTCGCTGCCGCGCTGAATAGCGGCAGCAGTGATGGTGGTGTCGAGCGAGGCCACCGGGGCGGCGGTGGCAAGGCGCGGGAGGTAGATATGAAAAGTGGTGCCGCGACCAAGTTGCGTGGTGACGTTGATCCAACCTTGGTGCTGGTGGACGATGCCGAACACGGTGGCGAGGCCGAGGCCGGTTCCCTTGCCGACATCTTTGGTGGTGAAAAACGGATCGAAGATGCGTGGCAAAACTTCCGGCGGAATCCCACCGCCGGTGTCGCTGACGGTGAAGCAGACAAAATCGCCAGAGCGCGCACCGACAATTTGCGCGGCTGTGAGGCGATCGAAACTGACGGCGGAAGTTTCGATGACGAGTTTGCCACCGTGCGGCATGGCGTCGCGGGAATTGACGACGAGATTGACAAGGACTTGATCCATCATGCCGAGGTCGGCATGGACAAACAGCGGCTCAGGGCTGAAATGAAATTCCAACTTTACGTCTTCGCCGACGATGCGCTGGAGCATGTTGGTGACGTTGGTGACGACCTCGTTGAGGTTGTGATCTTGAAGTTGCAACGTCTGCTTGCGGCTGAAGAGGAGCAACTGGCGCGTAAGATTGGCGGCGCGTTGGGTAGCCTTGAAAATTTCCTTGGCGTAATCGGTCTGGACCACCTGCAATTGTCCGGCCGATTCGAGCAGGCCGATTTGAAGTTGGATGATGGCGAGAATGTTGTTGAAATCGTGTGCCACTCCACCGGCGAGCTGGCCGATGGCTTCCATTTTCTGCGACTGGCGCAACTGGTCTTCGAGGCGTTTGCGTTCGGTGATGTCGGTGACCGTGGTGAGCTCTTCCGTTGTTCCATCGGGATATTTTTCTAGCTGGTAAGAGAAATTGACCCAGATGGCTTTGCCGTCGGGATGCACATACCGTTTCTCCATTGAATACTGGTTGGTCATGCCAGCTTTGACCTGCTCGGCCAACTTGCCTTGCAACAGGCGATCGTCCGGATGCGTAATCTGCTGGTAAATGCCCGGCGTGTTCTGCTGCCCACGCTGAAGGCCGCAGATGCGAAGATGGGCGTCGTTGACTGTGCGCGTGAAAGTGCCGTCGGGATGACCGGTATGGAACGCAATGCCTGCCGGGGTGGCCTCGAAGATGAGTTTGAAGCGCGCTTGTTCGAGGGCAATCCGGGTTTCTTCGGCTTTACGCGCAGTGATGTCTTGCAACGCGCCGCACACGCGCACCACTTTGCCGTCTTCGATGATGGGCCGACCGATGGTGCGGACAAATTTACGGACACCTTTGGCCGAGGTGAGTTCCAATTCCAAATCGTAAGGCACGCCCTGCTCGACGGCGCGCTGCACGACCGTCTCAATCTGCTTACGCGATTCACCTTCATAAAATTTCAGGCCGATTTCCTTCGACGGCTTAAAGTCTCTGGGCAAATCGTGGATGAGTGCGACCTCCTCGCTCCAAGTGCCTTCGCCGGTAGCGGGGTCGAATTCCCAGCCGCCAACTTTCGCAACGTGACTGGTCTGCTGGAGAAAAAGCTCGCTGCGCCGCAAGGCGTCCTCGGCGAGTTTCTGCTCAGTGTTGTCGCGAAACACCAGCACCACGCCGATGATCTTGCCGTCGGCGCGACGGATGGGCGCGCCGCTGTCATCAATGTGACACTCGCTGCCGTCGCGCGCGATGAGCACGGCATGGTTCGCCAGCCCTGTGACCGACTGCGCCTGCAAAATTTTGTCCACCGGATTTTCGCAAACCGCGCGCGTCGCTTCATTGACGACGCAGAACACATCCGGCAAAGGCTGACCGACCGCCTCGGCATTGTCCCAACCGGTGAGCCGCTCGGCTTCGCTGTTTAGAAAAGTTATTTTGCCCGTTGCATCTGCGGTGATAACCGCGTCGCCGATACTGGCGAGCGTCACCGCCGTCACGTTCGATTCACCTTCCGCTTTGCGCCGGGCACGGTGCAGCATCTCGGTGATCAAACTGATCAGCACCCCAATCAACATCATGGACAACCATCGCGCGACATCAATGGGACGTTCCAAAGCGAAACTGTGTTTGGGTTCCAACAGAAAATAATTCGTGACCAAACCCACGATGCCCGTCGCCAAAAAGCCCGGCCACATCCCGCCCAGATACGCGCTCAAAATCACCGGCAACAGAAACACCTGAATCATCGGCGTCGCCCCGGGATCAAAGAGCTGTTGATAAATCGGCAGCCACACGGCGGACGCGCCCAGAGCCAACAAGTAAGGCCGCCATGCCCCGCGTTTGCGGGCGGACAAATTGGCTGCAGACAAAGGTTTGAAATGTTCAGTCATGCTCGTATCAGAGGGCTGGTCGCGCGCAAAGGTGGTAGAAAATTTTTAGCAAATCAACTATCGCGTTCCGCAATTCGCCGTGAAAAACTTCACTCGCCTCACGCCGCCGGTTTCAACTAATCTCTGCGCTCAATTTTCGAGCGGTTGCAGATTGAAAGTTATCAGTCGCAGGTTCACTGCGGCTCACACACAACGAAACTTTCAACCTGCAACTTGTAATCTGTAACTATTTTTAACATGAGCAACCCGCCCATCCCGTCCGGCAACCAGATCCGCCAGTCGTTCCTCGACTTCTTCAAGTCGAAGCAACACACCATCGTCCCCTCGTCCTCGCTGATGCCCGATTCGCCGAACCTTTTGTTCACGAACGCCGGCATGAACCAGTTCGTGCCCATCTTCCTCGGCCAGACCAAATGTCCCTACACGCCCGGTCGCGCCGCGGACACCCAGAAGTGCATCCGCGCCGGCGGCAAGCACAACGACCTCGACGACGTCGGCCTCGACACTTATCACCACACGTTCTTCGAGATGCTCGGCAACTGGAGCTTCGGCGATTACTTCAAGAAAGACGCCATCAACTGGGCGTGGGAACTCGTCATCGAAGTCTGGAAATTTCCGCCGCAACGCATCTACGCCACGATTTATCAACCCGACAAATCCAAGAACGATCCCGCCGACCGCGACGACGAGGCATAGAATTTCTGGGCGGAAAAATTTCGCAGCGTCGGCCTCGACCCCGCCATCCACATCGTCAACGGCGGCAAGAAAGATAATTTCTGGATGATGGGCGAGACCGGCCCGTGCGGTCCCTGCACCGAAATCCATGTGGACCTCCGCCCCGGCCCGGCGCAGACCGACCTCGACGCGCAGACCTCCGGCGCAAAACTTGTCAACGGCTCCGACGCCCGCTGCATCGAGATCTGGAACAACGTCTTCATCCAATACAACGCCAATCCCGACGGCACCTTCACGCCGCTGCCCGCGCAGCACGTGGACACCGGCATGGGCTTCGAGCGCGTCACCAGCATCATCCAGGGCACGAAGAACCTGACCGATTTCCAGAACGCGAAAATCTCCAACTACGAAACCGACATCTTCCGTCCCATCTTCGACGCGCTGGAAAAGATGTCTGGCAAACGCTACGGCAGAACGCTTCCGCCTTCCGACCTATCAACTATCAACTCTGAACAATCAACTGACATAGCCTTCCGCGTCATCGCCGACCACATCCGCACGCTGTCGTTCGCGATTGCCGACGGCATTCAGCCCGGCAACAACGACCGCAACTACGTTTTGCGCCGCATCTTGCGCCGCGCGGTGCGTTACGGCCGCACGCTCGGTTTCCACGAACCGTTCTTCTACAAGCTCGTGGACGTGCTCGCCGACACGATGGGCGACGTCTTCCCCGAAATCCGCACCAAGAAGAAAATCGTGCAGGAAACGATTCAGCGCGAGGAGGAGGCGTTTAACAAGACATTGGATCGGGGGATTCAAATTTTTGAAGACTGTGCTGGAAGAATCGAGATTAATCAGCAAGTGCTAAAGAATTATTCGCAGATTTTGGAACCTACACCCGGGGCCGGGAAGACTGTGCCTGCCAACGACGCCTTTGCTCTTTACGACACCTACGGCTTTCCGCTCGACCTCACCGAGTTGATGGCGCGCGAACGCGGTTTGACCGTGGACAAGGACGGCTTTGAAAAGTTGATGGAAGAGCAGCGCGCCCGCGCCCGCGCCGCGCAAAAAAAAGAAGTCATTTCGCTTTCGCAAATCGAGACCACCACGCCCACGCACTTTGTCGGTTACGATCATAATCACATCGGCGCGGACGTGCAGGAAGTCGTCGCGCTCAAGGACAAGACCGCCGTGGTGCTGAACAATTCGGTCTGTTACGCCGAGATGGGCGGCCAGGTCGGCGACGCCGGCGAACTCACCGGCTCCGGCCAGCTCTGGCGCATCGTCAACACGCAGAAATCCGGCAACACCTTCTTGCATTTCATCGAAGGCGGCGACGCACCCGCGCCCGGCCAGCACGTCACGATTCAATTCGACGCTGCGCGCCGCAACGCCATCCAACGCCATCACACCGTCACGCATTTGCTCCATTGGGCGTTGCACGAAGTCGCGAGCAAGGAGGCGTCGCAGAAAGGTTCATTCGTCAGCCCCGACAAGTTGACGTTCGACTTCAACAGCGCGCCGCTCACGCCCGCGCAGGTCGCCGACATCGAGAAGCTCGTCAACGAACGCATCCTCGAAAACGCCGGCGTCTCGTGGACGGAAGTCGCGCACGCCGACGTGAAGAACCGCAAGGATGTCATGCAATTCTTCGGCGACAAATATGGCGACACCGTCCGCGTCGTCCAAATCGGCGGCGGTGCTGGTAAGCTCGACGGTTATTCCATGGAACTCTGCGGCGGCACGCACACGCGCGCGACCGGCGAGATCGGTTTATTCCGAATCGTCAGCGAAGCCGCCGTGGCCGCTGGCGTTCGCCGTATCGAAGCCGTGGCTGGTCTAACCGCTTACGGCTTGGCGAACGAACAGTTGCAACTCATCCGCAGCATCGCGGGCAAAATAAATTCGCCCGTCGGCGAGTTGGAAAAGAAAGTCGAAGCCTTGCTCGCGCATCAGAAGGAATTAGAGAAGTCGCTCAAGTCGGCCATCCAGCGCAACGCGGCGCAGACGGCGGCGTGGTTGCTTACGCGTGCGCAGGACGTGAACGGCATCCCGCTCATCACGCAACAGTTCCCGGACTCGGACGGCGATTATCTGCAAGCCATCGTGGACGCGGTGAAGACCCGGTTCACCGGTGTCATCGTCGTGGGCGGCACGGCGAACGGCAACGTGACGCTCATCGCGAATGTCTCGGCGGATTTCACCGCGAAAGTTCAGGCCGGAAAAATTATTCAAGCGATTGCACCGATTGTCGGCGGCAAAGGCGGCGGCAAGCCGGACAACGCGCGCGGTGGCGGCAAGGACGCTAGCAAGCTGGACGAGGCGCTGGCGAAGGTGAAGTCGCTGCTTGGCTGAATCCGATTATGACCATCAAAGAAGTCGAACACGTTGACCTGCCAACTCCGAACGGGCCGATGCGGACATTTATTTTTCGACCGGCGGCGG
>JBJOPC010000187.1:0-5216 GCA_046050965.1 Verrucomicrobiota bacterium
GCCAACAAAGCCGCCACCTGCGACCTGTGCACCGACCTGAACATGCCGAGCTGCGTCTATGCCTGCCCGCACGACGCCGCGATGCGCGTTGACCCCAGCGAATTTTTCGCCAACCGCCTCGTCGGCCGCCAGCTCACCCCGACCAGCTTCCAGCAAGTCAAACGCTTCGACCCGCGCACGACGCACAAGGCGACGATGAGAAAGGGAGATGAATGAAAACTTTGAACTGTTTTCATTTAATAATTGTTTGTGTCATTGGTGGATTGCTTGTCGGTTGTAATCCACCGAATAAAAATGACATCGTTGGAAGCTACAAACGCGTTGATCAAACCGTCACGGAGACATTAAACATCAAACCCGATGGCAAGTTTCAGCAAATTGTGAAATACGCTGATGGCCGCAATTGGATAATCGAAGACTCGTGGTCACTTACTGAACGAGTGGTTCGATTGGATAAGTGCTATCAGACTTATGATTTTGAAAAGAGCGCAATCATTGATCCCCCAAAGCTAGTCTATATGGACAGCTTGTTGTGGGACGGGGGACTATTGTTCACTAGCGAACTCGATAAGCACCCGTTTCAAAAAACAAAGAACAACAATGATTCTCGACCGCAATCATTGGCCGTGGTTCGGGTTCGTCTTCGTGGTGAGCGCGGTGGCGGGTGTTTTAGCCAACCTCGCCGCCCCAAAGATAATTATGGCTATTGCGCGGGAAGCTGGCACTCTCTCCGCAGTCTGTTAGATAGCTTGTCTCTTTCAAGGCATGGTAAATCCTCAGGTGAACTTGTTTCAGTGATGATTTGAAACCCGGAGTCCGGGAACAGTCTGGTTAGCGCAGAGTCGGACAGCAAAACATCAAATGAGCAATAAACTGTTTGTCGGAAACCTTTCCTTCAACACCACTGAAAACGACCTCAACGACGCGTTCGCCGCGTTCGGCACGGTCACGGAAACCAACCTGATGATGGATCGCATGACCAACCGCCCCCGTGGCTTTGGTTTCGTGACCATGAGCAGCGCCGACGAAGCCCAAAAGGCCATCGAAGGTATGAACGGCAAAGACGTGGATGGTCGCGCGTTGACGGTCAACGTCGCTCGTCCCCGTGAAGAACGCGCCCCCGGCGGCGGCGGCGGCGGTCGTCGTGAATACGGCGGCGGCGGCGGCGGCGGCCGTAGCAATCGCTACTAATTCCCAGTGAATTTCACGGGCGGGGTTCGGCTAGAACCGGACTCCGCCCTTTTCATTTTTAATCAGCGTCCGTTTCAGTCGTCCGTAATCCATGAAAGAAGAACACATCGAAGTCGAAGGCTGCGTGCAAATGGTTTTGCCCGGAACGATGTTCCGCGTGATGCTCGATAACAAGCACCTCGTCCTCGCCACCATCTGCGGCAAGATGCGCAAACGTTTCGTCCGCCTCACCGTCGGCGACCGCGTCAAAATGGAGATGTCCCCCTACGACTTGAGCAAAGCGCGCATCACTTGGCGCCTGCGTTGAACTACTTCGCGCGCGGAATTCGCCGTGCGCTTTCGTTTCTGATTCCTTAAATTTTCCCATGCCCTTCCGTTCCCTTGGCCTCGCGCCACAAATTCTGCAAGCCGTCCAAGAAGCCGGTTACACCCAGCCCACGCCCATTCAGGTCGCGGCCATCCCGCCCATCATCGCGGGCAACGACCTCATCGGCATCGCGCAAACCGGCACGGGCAAGACCGCCGCGTTCACGCTGCCCATGCTTACCAAGCTCGCCGCGCAACCGCCCACCGCCGCACCGAACCGCCGCACCCGCGTGCTCATCCTTGCGCCCACGCGCGAACTTGTTTTGCAAATTGAGGAAAACATCCGCGCTTACGCCAAGCATTTGCCCGTGACCATCGCTACCGTCTTCGGCGGCGTCGGTGAAATGCCGCAAATCCGCGCGCTCCGTGCCAACACCGACATCGTCGTCGCTTGCCCCGGACGTTTGCTTGATTTGATGGGCCGCCGCAACGGTGATTTCTCCGGTCTTGAATTTCTCGTGCTCGACGAAGCCGACCGGATGCTCGACATGGGTTTTCTCCCGTCCATCCGCCAAGTCGTGCGGGCGCTGCCCAAGCAACGGCAGACCCTCATGTTTTCCGCCACGCTCTCCCGCGAAATTGAGAGCCTCACGCACGAATTTCAAAACGCGCCCAAGATTGTTCAAATCGGTCGCCGCGCGAATCCCGCCGAGACCGTCACCCAATTCGTCTACGAAGTTCCCAAAAACCTGAAGCCTGCGCTGCTCGTCCATCTGCTCGCTGACCAGAAGATGAACATGGTGCTCGTCTTCTCGCGGATGAAACATGCCGCCGACCGGCTCGCCAAACAACTGGAGCAAAAAGGTGTTCGCACCGCCACGCTGCATTCCAACCGGTCGCAGAACCAACGGCTCAAGGCCCTCAAAGATTTCAAAGACGGCGTCGTGCGTGTGCTCGTCGCCACCGACATCGCCGCGCGCGGCATTGATGTGGACGGCATTTCCCATGTGGTGAACTACGATTTCCCGATGCACGTCGAAGACTACGTCCATCGCATTGGCCGCACCGGTCGCGCCAACGCCATCGGCGACGCCATCAGTTTCGTCACGCCCGAAGATTCCGGCGAACTGCGCCAGCTCGAACGCTTCATCGGTCGCGGCCTCGTCCGCAAACGCGCCGAAGGTTTTGATTACGCGCAAGCGGCGCCGCACGTTTCCGAAGATCGCCCCCCGCGTCAGGCGCGTCCGCCCCAACGTGGCGGCGGTCATCGGGGTGGTCAACCGCGTGAATTCCGTGAACCGCGCGAGCAGCAGCAAGCCCGCCCGCCGCAACGCCCGCAGCCGCGCGCCGAAAATCCCTACGGCGATTACCGCCCGTCACAATCTCAGCCGCGCGGTGACAACCGCCGCCCCCAATCCAGCAGCCGCCCGCCGCAAGGTGGAGGTCGCTCGTCCGGTGGACGCCCGCAATTCGGCGGCAACCGTCCGCGCCCCAACAGCCGTCCGCCGCAGAGCGCGCCCCCGCGCGAGATTGACGGCAACCGCGAGGGCGCGAACATCAGCGGCTTCGCCCGTCCGCCCGAAAAACGCGCCGGTTTTCTGCGCCGTTTTTTCTCCCGCTGATTTTTCGTTTGGAGTTCCGCCTTTAGGTGGTTCGGTGCTACACCCACCAAGCCGCCTAAAGGCGGAACTCCAAACTACTTTTTGATTCCCGCCGCGCGGCGCGCGCTGCTAGTTTGCGCGCGTGCTTGACCAGTTCACCACTCCGTCCGCGCGTCGCGAAAGTTTCCGCGACGCCTTGATTTGGCTCGCTGTCTTCGGCCTCATCATCCGCATCGGATTTTTCTGCGAACACCGCCACGCGCCGTCGTTCGGTGTGCCCGTGTTGGACGAAAAATATTACGACCACGCCGCGCGGCTGATTCTCTCCGGCGCGGATTTGCACCAACTGCACGGCTTCAAACCGCTCTGCTACCCACTGCTGCTCGCGGGCATTTATACCGTCGGCGGCGAACACGGCATCGAACTCACCTTGCTCGTGCAACACTTGCTGGGCGTGGCCACCGCCGTGTTCATCGCGCTGCTCGGCGCGCGGCTTTTCCACAATGGCGCGGCAGGAATTTGCGGTGGCGCGCTCTACTTGCTCGCGCCGTTGCCGCTCGCGTTCGAGGGACAACTCGTTGTCGAGAGCAGCTACGTTTTTGTCATCGTCGTCGCGCTGTGGCTGCACTTGCGCGCGGTGGCGGCGCAGAGTTGGCCGCGTTGGTTGCTTGCGGGCGCGGCTATCGCACTCGCGGCGCAGCTGCGGTCGAACATTTTGATTTTCCTCGCTGTGTATCCGCTGTTCGCCGCGTGGATTTTCTGGCGGGCGCGGACGCGCGCGGCGTGGTTGCCGTTGGTCGGACTCGTCGGTGTGTTCGTCATGCTGTTCGCGTGGGCGGGCGTCAACGCGCGGCAGTCCGACCGTTTTCAACTGCTCTCGAACGCAGGCGGCGTGAATTTTTTCCTCGGCAACCAGCGCACCGCCGACGGCCTCACCGCGCGCCAGCCGCGCCGCGTTGCCTACGGCGAGGACTACGCCGACCCGATGGAAGTCTGGGCTGCCGAAGAATACGCCACGCAAATGCGCGCCGCCGGTCGCGAACCCTCCGCCGAACCGCAGGAAATTTCTCGCTATTGGACGCACCGCGCGCTGGACGAAATCAAAGCCGACCCGGTGCGTTGGTTGAAATTGCTCGCGCGCAAAACGTGGCTCTCGTTTTGGAATACCGAAGTGCCGAACAACAAGTCGTTCGCGTTCTTGCAGGATGAATTCGCGTGGCTGCGCTGGCTGCCCGTGAGTTGGGCGATGCTGCTCGTGCTTGCGCCCGCTGGAGTTTGGCTCGCGCGCAAACCCGATGCCCGCGCAGCCTTGCTGCTACTCTTCGCCTACGCTGCGCTCTACACGGCGGGTAACGTCGCGTTCTTCATCAGCGACCGCTATCGCTATCCGATTTGGCCTGTGCTCGCCATGTTCGCGGGCGGCGGAGCCGTCGTGACGTTTGAAATGATGCGCGCGAAAAACTGGCGCGCGTTCGCCGCGATGCTCGCCAGCGCGGGCGCGATGCTCGCGGTCTCGCTACCAAATTGGGGTCACGCGCAACTGCCGTCGTTTGCCCGCGATTATTTGTTCCGCGCCATCGCCGCGAGCGAGAATGGAAATTATTCTGCCGCGCTCACCGACATTAACCGCAGCCTCGCACTCGACGACAGCGACGTGACCGCGCATCACCAGCGCGCCAATATTTTGTTCGCGGTGAAAAACTTCGCTGCCGCCCGCACTGAATACGAGACTACGCTGCGCCTCGAACCTGGCGAAGCTGGCGCATGGAACAACCTCGGTGCGACACTCGAAGCCCTTGGCCAACCCGCCGCCGCCCTTGCCGCCTACACGCGTAGCACCGCCTGTGCGCCGCCGAGTCGCAACGGATTCTTGAGCCTCGTCGCCCTGCAACTGCGTGCCGGAAAGCTCGCCGACGCCACGACCACGCTCGACCAATTCGAGAAAAATTTCCCCGCGTCTGACGCCGACGCACTTGCCCTGCGCGCGTGGCTGGAACAAAAACTTGGCCACGCGCCGCTCGCCTTCGCGCTCGAACAAAAATCCCGCGCGCTCGACGCTGCCGCCTTCGACCGCGTCCGCCAACAGCTCACCGTCACCAACACCACGCCATGAATTCA
>JBJOPC010000188.1:0-3761 GCA_046050965.1 Verrucomicrobiota bacterium
CGTCCGCGCCGCCGCCGCTGCTGCTGCGAACCGAACTTCACCAGCCCGATGGCCGCCACGAACTCCGGTTGGTCCACCGACGTCTTGATGCTGCTCACGGTCGTCGTTTGGCCGAGCGATACGGGCATCTGGAAAACGTCCACCGCGAGTTTGACGATGCCCGGGGTGCGCGCGCCGCCACCGCACAGCACGATGCCGCCGCGCAGTTTCTCCAACATCCCCTGCTCGTCGAGGTCGCGCCCGACGAGTTGGAATATTTCTTCGAGCCGCAAATTCTGGATGCGCCGCAGATGTTCCCAGTTCACCAACTTCGCGGGTAAACCCACGTCGCTGGGAATCGGAATCGTTTTGCCATACACCGCTTCGTCGGCGAACGCGCCGCCGTGCTCCAGCTTGAGCGTCTCCGCGCGGCTTGGCGACATCTTGAGACCGACCGCCAAATCATTCGTGACGTGGTCACCGCCGAGCGCGAGCACCCCGGTGTATTTCAACACGCCGCCTGCATACACCGCGTAATTCGTCGTGCCGCCGCCGAGATCAATCACCAGCGCGCCCATTTCTTTTTGCTCACCCGCCAGCAACGCCAGCGGTGCTGCGAGGCCGTTGAACACCACGTCGTCCACTTCTAGCTTCAGGTTTTTTACCAAGCGCACGGCGGTTTGCAGGCGGTTGACGTTCCCGTGCACGACGTGCATATCCAACTCCAACCGCGCGCCGTGCATCCCGTCGGGGTTTTTGATTCCGCGCTGACCGTCCACGATGAAATGCTGCCGCACGGCGTGAATGACGTGGTCGCCGGGCGGCAAGTTCACCACCTTGGAATTTTTCACCACGTCGTCCACATCCTCTTCCGTAATAGCGCGGTCGTGCGAAACAATCGGATGCACCCCGCGATTCGTCGTGCCGCGAATGTGCGCGCCGCTCACGCCGAGATACACGCTGTTGATCTCGCTGTTCGACATATCCTCCGCCTCGATGATGGCCGCGCGCACATCTTCTTCCGCGACGGCGGCATCCACGATTTCGCCTTTGCGGACGCCGCGCGATTTGGCGCGGCCCACCGCCACGATGTTCAAAGCCCCCGTGTCCGGGTGCAATTCGCCGACGATGCAGCAAATTTTCGACGTGCCGATTTCGAGGCCGACGATGACGTTGGAATTATCAAACATGGCGTTTCCTGTTGGTGGGTAATTTTATTTTGAGCGCGGGCAAAACGGGCTGACCAGGTGGCGCAGAATTAATTTCCACCCAACGCACGGGAATATTGTTCGGCACCGCGAGGTCAATGGACGCGATGGTCTGGTTCATTTTTTGACCGCGCTCAAAAATTTCCCGCCAGCGACGCAGTTGCTTGTCGTAGTCGCCGATGGCAAACGTCACCACGCTGCCCTGCCCCGTCGTGACCAGCAACACGGACGACGCCACATCCACGCGCCGCAAATCTGCCAACGCAAACATCGGCGACCGCCCGAACGCCACGATGAGTTCCAGCGCCGCGCGCGCTTGCGGCGAGTCCAACTGCTTGCCGGGCGCAAGGTCGTTCGGGTCAATGCCCGAAATCGTCGGCAATAAATCCGGCGTCTGCGCGATCGGCGTCGAGCGTTGCAGCGGGCCGAGCGGCAACATCACGCAACCGTCCGCGTCGAGCTGCAACATCTTCATATCGTAGCCGCCTTGCGCGCGCGGCTGCGGCGCGTAGGCCTGCGCCACTGGCTCGCGTTCGTCCACGCGCAGCCGCAACGTGCGCGGCAACACGCGTTCCACGGCCGCGGACTTCACCGCCGGCACGAGTTCCAAATCGCGCTTCACCCGCGCTAAATCGAGCGCAAATAGATTCACGCCCGGCTTCACGCCCGCCCAACGGCGCAGTTGCTCCGGCGCAATCACGCCGTCTGTCTCCACGTCAATCTGCTGCACGGCGAACTCGCGGTTCTCGTAAATGAAACGGTTCAACGCCCACTCACCCGCGCGCCACAGCAGGAACAAACTCAAAATCGTGCCGCCAGAAACGACCAGCGCAATCGCGCCCCAACGCATCCGCGTCGCCCGCACTTGGTCGGCGCGCAGCTTCACATCGAGCAAAATATTCTTCTGCCCGTAACGCCGGTTTTTGGATTTTCTGCTGAACCACATAGGTCAATTCAAAATTGAAAATGTAAAATTAAAAAATCAATCAGGCCGCCACGCACTCCGGCATTTTTGCCATTGGCCTTTTTACTTTTGCCTTCCGCTTCAACGCCAACTCCACCATGCGCTGACACAACTCCGCAAAATTAATTCCTGCCGCCGCTGCCGCCTTCGGCAATAAGCTTGTTTCCGTCATGCCCGGCAGCGTGTTCACCTCCAGCACCACTGGTTCGCCCTTGGCCGTCACCATCACATCCACGCGCGCGTAGTCGCGCCCACCGACCGCACGGAACGCCGCCAGCGCAGCCGCCTGAATCTTCTTCGTCGTGGCCGCCTCAAACTGCGCCGGGCAAAAATACTCCGTCTCGCCCACCGTATATTTGCTGTGCATATCGTAATGCCCATGCTTCGGGCGCACTTCCACAACCGGCAAAACTTGGCCATCCAAAATCCCCACCGTCACCTCGCGCCCAACAATCATTTCCTCAACGATGGCCTCCAAATCAAACCGCAACGACTCCACGAGCGATTCCTTCCACTGCTCCACGCGCTCCACAAATTGCAGTCCCACGCTCGAACCTTGCCGCACTGGCTTGATGACCACCGGCGGTTGCCAACCTTGCGGCCACGGCGTTTTTTCTTCACTGACCACAAGAAACTTCGCCGTCGGCACACCCGCCGCGAGACAGCGCTCCTTCGTTAAAACTTTGTCGAACGCCACACGGCTCGCCTCCGTATCGCAGCCCGTGTAGGCCACACCGAGTTCATCCAACCGCCGCTGCACCGTGCCGTCCTCGCCGTAAGTCCCGTGCAACGCGAGAAACACCACATCCGTCGTCGGCGCGAGCGACCAGCCATCTGTGCGCGGGTCAAGTTCGCTGACCGCGTGGCCGAGCGACCGCAACGCCGCCGCCACCGCCGCGCCAGAGCGCAGGGAAACTTCCCGCTCCGCGCTCGGCCCGCCCAGCATCACCGTGATGTTCAACTTGTCGGTCATTTCCGTTTCAAAAAATTCTCCGGCGACATCGCCAGTTTCGGGAACGCGCGCAAAACTTGTTTGTCCGAAGTCACCAAGCTCACGTTCATGTCCAACGCCAGCGCGACATACTCACAGTCATACGCCGTGCAACCGGACGCCACGGCCAACTCCAAAACTTTCCGCGTATTCACGGTGTAATCCCGGCGGCTGACAATTTCTTCGGCAGTGTGCATCGCCAGCAACGCCGCATCCAAACTCATCCCGGCATGGCGCACATATTTCAGCACCGTGTTTCGCACCTCTGACCGCCAGAGCATCGGCGCAACCCAAACCGGATCGGCCTCACAAACCGCGTCCGCCAAATCCGAACCCACATCGCGGATGGCAAACTGCGCGATCAAATTGGCGTCAGTGACTATCACGATCCTGGCGAATGAGTTTGACCACGTCCAACGCCCCGGCCTTGAACTTCATCGTCGCCCGCGCCGCCCGCGCCCGGGCGATAATCCCCGCCGTGTCCACCGGCGTGGAACGCACGCTGGACTCCAGCACGGCGATGGCTTCGGTGTTCAAGCTGCGGCCATGCACGACCGCGCGCCGCTTCAACTCGCGGTGCGCCTCTTTGGAGAGACCCTTGATGGTGATGGTTATCATG
>JBJOPC010000189.1:0-10467 GCA_046050965.1 Verrucomicrobiota bacterium
GATTGTTGAGACGGCAGGTTGAACTGCCAATTGAACGGCAGAGAGTAATTGCGGACGGCGCATGGTCAATTCTGAATTCCGGCAAAGGCGGTTGACGCGCGCGGCAAACCAGCGAAGAGTATTCCCACCTGTGTCCGCCATGAGAAAAATTTTGACCATGCTCGTCTGCTTGCTGCTCCTCGCGCCACGGTTATGCGCGTGGAATGCCGAGGGTCACATGGTCGTGGCGCAGCTCGCCTACAACCACCTCGACTCCGTGGTGAAAACTCGCTGCGACGCGCTCATCGCCGTGCCGCTCACCAACGCCAGCGCAGGCACAAGCAATTTTGTGACCGCGGCGGTGTGGGCGGATGATTTCAAAACCGCGCTCGGCACGGGCATCTGGCATTACCTCGATATTCCGTTCAGCCTCGACGGCACAGCGACGAACGGAGTCAGCTCCGCGTCGTTCGACGTGGTGCGCGCCATCAATCAATGCGTCGCCACGCTGCAAAACACCAGTGCCGCCGCCACAAACCGCGCGACTTGCCTGCGCTACCTGCTGCATCTCGTCGGCGACATTCAGCAGCCGTTGCATTGCTGCACGGCGGTCTACGTCGGCAAAACCAGCGGCGATTCCGGCGGCAACGGTTTCACGCTCACCGGCGCGGCCTGGAGCAATTTACATTCGCTCTGGGACGACGGCGGCGGATTTTTGGGCGACACCATCACGCGACCTTTCACCACGAATAGCTTCGCGATGGTGAGCAATAAAGTCGCCGTTGTGGAAACGAATTATCCGTTCGTCAGCAATCCCGGCGTGATTCCCGACCCGATGACGTGGGCGGTCGAAGGAAAAAACCTCGGCCAATCCAACGCCTACGCCGGCATCGTGCGCGGCAGCGCGCCCACCACGAACTATCTCGACGCGACCATCGCGCTCACCAAGGCGCGCATGGCACTCGGCGGTCAACGGCTCGCGGATTTGCTCAACACCCTCTTCGCGCCCATGCCTGTCGCGCTCACGCCGCAGACGATTGCGAGCAACACTTTTATTTTTTCGTGGAGCGCGTCGCCCAGCAAAACTTACCGCGTGCAATGGAAAGCCCAACTCACCGCCGCCGCGTGGAACGATCTCCCCGACGTGCTCGCGGCGACGAACTCGGTGGCCTACACGAACGCCGTCGGCGCGACACAACGTTTTTACCGCGTCGTGGGTGTGGATTGAAATTTACTTCATCGCGCGGACGAGGGCAGCGACGCGTTTGGGGTCAACCGGGTTCGCCAATTTCCCATCGCGCTTCAGCGACGAGCCGACAATGACGCCGTCGGCTACGCGCAGAAAACTTTTCACGTTCGCTTCATTCACGCCGGAGCCAAGGAGAATTTTTGCGGAAGGACAGGCGGCGCGAACGGTTTCCACATCGGCTAAATCTGCGCCGCGACCTGTGCCGACGCCGGAGACAATGAGCGCGTCGGCCAGACCGCGTTCGTGGGTGTCGTGCGCGGCGTCTTCGAGCGACCAATCGCCAAGCGGCACGGCGTGTTTGACGTGGACATCGGCGAAGATGCCAGCGTGCGGAGCGACGCGCGCGCGGTCGCGGACGGTATGGTAGGCGTCGCCCTCGATGAGTCCTTGGTCGGTGAGCATCGCGCCGCTGTGGACGTTCACGCGGATGAAATCGCCGCCACACGCCGCGCACAACGCGAGCGCGGCGCGGGCGTCGTTGCGGAGGACGTTGAAGCCGAGCGGAATTTTCACGGCAGCACGCAGCGCGCAACCAACGACGGCCATCGCGGCCAAAGTTTCTGGCGCAACGGCGGACTTGGTGAACGGCACGTCACCAAAATTCTCGACGAAGATAGCGTGCGCACCGCCGCGTTCGTAAGCCGCCGCGTCGGCCACGGCGTGGGCGATAATTTGTTTCATCGTGGCGACGTGGCGCGGCGCGCCGGGCAGCGGCAGCAGATGCACGACGCCGATGAGGGTTTTAGACTGGCGATGAAGGATGGTTTTCATTTTTGTTTCTGTTTTAAAATTCACCCGTTGGGTTTGACCGCCGTTCTCCCACACCCCAGCCCTCTCCCGCTGGGAGAGGGAGAATCGTTTGCGGCGTCTTGGCAAAACCAGCGCTGACTGCGGCTCGAAAAGCTTTTGCAAAGGAGAAGAGGAACAACTGCTGTTCCCTCTCCCAGCGGGAGAGGGTTAGGGTGAGGGAGAATGCTCCCTCCCTCCAAACGCGAACTTTCTCACGCAGGAGTTTCATGCTTGGGCTTTAATTTCTCCAGCGCGTTCATGGCCGCGTGGCTCTCGGCGGATTTTTTACTGGAGCCGGAGCCAGTGGCGAGTTCTACGTCGAGATGGAGGACGCGGACTGCAAAGCTACGGTTGTGGTCGGGACCGGCAGCGGTGATGAGTTCGTAGCGCGGGGCTTGGTCGGACTCGCGCTGGAGAAGTTCCTGCAATTCGCCTTTGGGATTTTCAATGCCGGTCTCGATCGTGAGTTCGCCGAGTGACGCGGCGAATTCGCGCAGGACAAATTCGCGGGCGGCGTCGAAACCGCCGTCGAGATAAATGGCGCCGAGCAGCGACTCGAAGGCGTCGGCGAGGGCGGAGGGTTTTTCGCGCCCGCCGTGTTTGTCTTCGCCGTGGCCGAGAATTAAATGCGCGCCGAGATCGAGTGCGCGGCTGCGTTCGGCGAGGGCGGTGCGGTTGACGAGGTGGGCGCGGGCTTTGGTAAGCGCGCCTTCGTTGTGGTCGGGGAAGCGCGCGTAGAAATCGTGGGTGAGGACGAGGGAGAGGACGGCGTCGCCGAGAAATTCGAGGCGCTGGTTGGTCTCGGCGCGGCCATCGCGCTCGTGGGCGACGGACGGGTGCGTGAGCGCGAGGCGCAGCAACGCGGCGTCGGCGAAAGTGTGGCCGAGACGGAGTTGGAGGGCGTCGAGGTCAGGCATGGCGGGAATTAAAAATACAAATTTTTAGCCATCACATTTTCAGGCCGCTGTTGTTTTCCGAACCCAAACCTCCCGCTCTGTGAACGTAAATCGAAACTCCACCTTGTCTTTGTCAACAATTCGCATCCAATTCCGCCCCGTGCGGCCAGTCGAGGGCATGAGTGAAACAAAGTGAATGGACTCTCCATCATAGCCGACATCGTAAATGATAAACTCCTCACGATCTACCGGGTCTAAACCTGTAACGCGAAACAGCCCCTCAACGACGGTGATTGTATATTCAGTGTGAATAAAATCACACGACTCGGCTGGATACTGTGCCGTCCAAGTCCCACACAACGGATGGTCAGCGGTAACTGAATTTGCGTGTGACATAGGGGTAGCTGCTAAAAATTTTCACGCAGGCACGGCGGTTTCGGTTTCAACTTTGGTTTCCGCCACGGCTTCGGCGGGTGCGGCAATATTTTCTCCGGGCGGGTTCAAGCCGTGTTCGAGGAGTTGCGCGACGTCGTGTTGGACTTGTTGCAGTTGATCGAGGCGCAAGTTGGGATCGGTGATAGTGAAAATATCGCCGGTCTTGGGCTGTTCGTAGATGAAGACGCGGTGGCCGTCGCGCTGAAATTGTTCCTTCACTTTGAGGATGCGTTTGCGTTCGAGCATGACGGCGAGGATGAACCCGGCGGGGATGTGGCGCGGGTCGTTTTGCTCGATGAGTTTGCGGAGGAGCGTCTCGGCGGTGTCTTTCTGGATGGCGTCCACGGGCGCGGCGGGCGGGGCTTCGTAGAGGCCTTGCCAGTGGGAAATGAAGCCGGTGCGCGCACTGGCGTCGGCGCTGAACTGCGCTTGCCAACAGGCGGCGCAAACGTCCATGCGGCGGAAGTCGCTGCGTTCGTCGGTGAGGACGGTGTGGTAGGCTTCACGGTCGGCGAAATTTTTAGTGCAGGCTTCGCAGGCGTGGGCGCGGGATTGAAGGTTCCAGTCGTTCATCGGAAAATTATTTTTGGCGGGCGCAGTATTGCCGGACGGGGGGAAAAAGAAAGTTTCGAGTTTCGGGTTTTTAATTTGGCGTGCGGCGACTTGTCGCCGCTTGGTCACTGGGAGACATGTCTCCCAGTGACCAAGCGCGGTCATGCCCGCGCACTCCAAACCATAGCCGTTCCCAAAATTGTCTCGACTTGAGGGCGCGGATGAATTGAATTGCACGCACGTTTCCGGGCTGCTGCAACCGCCGCGAGGTTAGTCGGTTGTCTGCCTAGAACTATTATGGCGAAACTGGTTATCAAAACTCCCGGCTTGCCCGTCGAAGTCATCCCGCTCAAAAGCGGGCGCAACCGTTTTGGCCGCTCTTCCGAGAACGATTTTCAGATTCAGCACGACACCATTTCGCGATTTCATTGCGAGGTGGAAGTGCAGGCCGAGGCGATGTTCGTGCGCGACTTGGATTCCAGCAACGGCACGTTTGTGGACGACCAGCCAGTGACCCGCGCGCCGTTGGAAGACGGACAAATCCTGCGCATGGGCGACGTCGCGCTCGAAGTGAAAGAGTCGCCGCGCCCCGTGCCGAAGGACGAAATGCCGCCGTGCTTCAACCATCCCAAGCTGCCCGCCAGCATGGCGTGCAAGCAGTGTCATCGGAAATTCTGCGGCTCGTGCATCCATCTGCTCAAGCGCACGGGCGGGCAAATCCTGCGGCTCTGCCCCGTGTGCAGCGGCCATTGCGAAGCCCTCACGCACGCGGACGTGAGCAAGAATGTGCTCGGCACTTTGGTGAACAAACTCTTCGGGAAAAAGCCGACGGAGCCAAGCCGATTTAAGGAATAGTTTTCTGCCGTAGCCGACGACGTGAGCTAGCGCATCTCGTTACAGTTTTCTCCTGCCTCTACCTCGTCCCAAATTAACCGTTTGCGCCGACTCACGTCGGCGGCTACAAACTTTGGCCGCTTACGGCAGGAGGAAGGAGCGGTAGAATTTATTGCTGCTCACAGGCGTGGGATCAATCCAGAGCTGCGGGTTGGACATGAGCGACAAATCCACGCGCGTGATCCAATTGGTCATGTTCGCTGAAGCTTGAATCCGATAGACGCGCCCAAGCGTGCCGGTGATAGTCAAGCCTGCATAGTTGGCAATCGTGAAATTTGTGCCGTAAACAGGCGCAGCAACGGGATTGAAGCTGATTTGGCGAATGCGGTGATTAAAGGTGTCGGCCACGAAAATCTTCCCCTGCGAAAAACAAATCCCCGCACTGCCGTGACTATCAAACCGCGCCACTGAACCAGCGCCGTTGACGTAGCCGTGCTGGGAAAAACTTCCGGCAACAGTCGTCACATTGGTCGCCGCATTTATCCGGCGAATGGCATCACCGTTAATCGCCGTATAGCTGGCGAGATACAAATTGCCGAGGCTGTCGGCGCACATGGCGGAGACGGAATTGAACGACGCGCTCAACCCCGCGCCGTCTTGATCTGCGCTCGCAGCGTGGCTGGCAATGGTGGTGACATCGCGGTTTTGGTTGATGCGGCGGATGAGTTTGTTCCCGGAGTCCCAAACGTAAATGTTGTCCAACGCGTCGGCGACGAGCGTGGATGGTCCGGAGAAGGAGGTGGCGAAGCCGTTGCCATCCAGCGATCCGAAATTGCCAGAGCCGACGAACAGCTCCAAAACTCCGTTGGTGCGATAGCGGTAGATTTTATTCGTGGTCAAATCAGAAATGTAAACGTTGTTGGCTGAATCCACGCAGAGGCCGCAGCGCACCAATCCTCCTTTGAGGGCTTTCAGCGGAATCACGGTTGCGACTCCTGCACTACTTATTTTCAATAAATAGACGGAGTTGGAAGTCAGCATCGCCAGATAGAGTGTGTCGTTGTGATCCATCGCCATGGTTACAGATACGTCGTTGAGTGCCAAAGTGCTGGCGAGGGCAGATGAATTAGTGGTGTAGGTGACGTTGGTGGTGTAGGTGACGTTGGTGGTGTAAATTGCGCCAGTGGTCACCGTGTAGAGGTTGGTCACCGTGGTCGTATTGGTAATCGATATGGTCGTGTTGGTATCTATCGTTATTACGTTTGTGGTTGGGGTGGCTGGGTAAATCGTCGTGACCGGGCCATTGGTGACGCCCACAGAAATCACCGAAACCGTGCGGTTGGAACTAACGCTGGTAGTAGTCGTCGTGAACGGCAACGTCACGCTTCCTTCGCCGGCAATGGTGGAAACGTCTCCGCTCGGAGTGATTTTCCGAATGAGCTGGTTGTAGTAATCAAAAATAAACAAGTTGCCAGATGAGTCTGCGGCTATTGCGACAGGTCCGTTGAATGCCGACTGTGTTCCTGACTGGTTGGTATAACCAACCACCGCTGACCCTGCGATGGTCTGCACGGTTGGATTATTGGTGTCGTAGGTGGTTTGCGCGAGCACCGACGAGCTGAACACCACAACCGCCGCGAGTGCGGTCACAAAAATTGGGGTTTTCAGTTTCATGGGCGTTATCTTTCTGCGGGCGGGTGGCGATTATTTGTTTTGGCGCGCAGATTTCAGGGCGGCTTTCTTTTCCGCAGCTTCAATCCGCTTGTCGTCGTCTTTCTTTTTCTTGTCGGCAGCCTTGAGAAGGCTCTCGTCTTCGCGGTTGAAGTCAATCTCGGCTTCTTTAACGGTGGGTAGGCGGTTGCGCTCTATGTTGGGCTGCATCGCGGCGGCTTCGGGCGTGGGCAACACGGTGGGTTTAATCATAACCAGCAACTCCCGACGACCAGACGTGGTGCTGGTGCTGCGGAACAACGCGCCGAGCAGTGGGATGTCCTGCAACAATGGAATGCCGGACTTTGTCGAGGTCTTGTTATTCTGGATAAAGCCGCCCATGACAATGGTGTCGCCGGTGCGCACAGAAACTTTTGCGCTGGAGCTTTGATCCTGCGTGATGGGGACTTGGTTGCCATCAATGGAAACGTTGCCTCCGACTTGTTGCACCTGTTGCTGGATGTCCATCACCACGAGGCCTTCGGAATTTATCAGTGGTGTGACGGTGAGCGTCGTGCCGATTTGCGTCTGCTGGTATTGCGAGGATTGGGTGCCGTTGATGTTGCCGTAAGTGCCGGTGACGTAGGGTCGGGTTTCGCCGACAAAGAAGTTGGCAGGTGCGTTATGCGAAGTCTGGATGCGCGGGCGGGCGATGACTTTGCCTTTGTTGTTGCCCGCAACAGCGTTGATGGCCACGTCCCACGAGCCGCTAATCTGGCCGAAGTAATTCAAGCCGCCGCCGCTGTTAAGGTAGTTGATGTTGGTGGCGGCACTGAAGGTGGTCGTAGAATTAGTGACTAATTGGCCAAGAGGGTTGTTGGAGCTAACGCTACTTACTGTGTTAGCGATAAGGTTGTTCAAGAACGACGCGCCGCTGGTGGTTGAAGCTGCGGTTCCAAAATTACCGCCGCCGACCGCACTGGGTGTGCGCATGGGGCGTTGTCCGGCACTAACACCGAAGTCGAAAGAATCACCGAGCGTCACGTCGAGAATTACGGCTTCGATGAGGACTTGCGCGAGCACGACGTCGAGCTTGCTGATGATGTCTTTGATCATGTCCATGTCGGCGCGCGTGGCGAAGACGAGGAGGGAATTAGTGCGTTCGTCGGCAATGATTTTGTTCGGGCCGATGAGTTGAACATCGCCCGCTGCGCCCGCGCCGCCGCCGCTGCGGAGAATATTTTGCAAGCGTTGCTGGAACGTCTGCGGAGCACCGCCTGCACCGCCCGTGCCGCCGCCGTTAGCGTTGGCCGTGCCGCTTTGCGTGCCGAAACGGTTGTTGTTATTGCCCGCGCCCACGGTGGGGTTCGCGCCACGGTTGTTCTGCCCGGCAAGTCCACCTGCGGTGCCGCCCGCGCGGCCGGTGTAGCCAGTCGTTGTGCCGCCGGTGGCACCGCCTGCGGCGTTGCCGATGGATCCGCTGGTCGTGCCACCCACGCCGTTGAGCGCGCTGGCGATTTCCGTGGCGGTGGCGTAGCGGATCGGGATGACTTCGGAAACAAATTCGCTCGGCACGGACACGTCAATGCGATCGATGAGTTCGAGCATGCGCTTCACGTTTTCAGTGAAATCGCGGATGATGAGGATGCCGTTGCTATCAAGCGGCAGCACGGAGCCTTGGATTTTGCTGAACGTGCCGAGGGCTTGCGCGACTTCGCTGGGCTTGGAATTTTTTAACTGCACGACGTGCGTGATGTAGCCGCCGACATCGCCGAGCTTGGTCGGGTCGAGTTCGTTCACGGGCGCGCCTTCGGTGTTCACGGAAGTGGTGGGGACGACCTTCATGAATTTTTCGCCGTAAGGAATGGTGGCAATACCATTCATGCCCAGCACGGAGTCGAGCGCGGCGAGGGCTTCGGCGCGGGTCAAATCGGTTTGCGCGCGGATGGTGATGGACGCAGCGGGGAGCGAAGACGGACGGAGCAACGTGCGGCCGACGAGTTCGGCGTAGATGTCGAGGACTTGCTCGAGGGGCATCGCTTGGAAACGAATCATGCCAGCAGGGATGGTGTCGCCTGCGCCGTTGATGGCTTTGGCGGAAACGTCGCCGGTGCTGGTGCTCGCAGCGGCAGCAGCGGACGCAGGCGCAGCAGGCGCGCTCGGAATAGCGCTCGTGCTGGCAGCGCGGCGCGACGGCACGGGCGTGGTGCGCACGGGCGCGGGCGCAACGGCTGCCGGAGTCGTGGGGGCAGCGGGCGGAACGACGAAGCCAGAGCCAGTGGAAGTTTCACCAGTGGACGAAGCGGCGGCAGGCGCAGGCACTGCGGCGGGTGCGGAAATTTTTTCTTTCTTCGGTGCCACGACCGGCGCGGGAACGGTGACAGCCGCGGGCGCAGCGGTGACTTCGCGGAAATTTTCGTTTGCCGCGTTGGCGGGTTGGAGCGCGGGCGCGGCTTCGGCGGCGACGTGGTTGCTCACGCTGACGACGGTGTTGGTAATGACGATGGCGGACGCCTTGATGGCGGCGGCTTCGAGGTCATCGGGCAGCGGCTGAAATTTTGGTTCCGCGTTGACGCCGACGGCGAGAACGGCGAGCAGGAGAGTGAGAATTTTTTTCACGATGCGTGGGGGTTGATTATTTTTTCTTCGCGGGCGACACGGGCTTGGGCGGGGTGCGGGTGGTGGACGCGGCGGGTTTAGCGGCGTCCGGCGCGGCCGTTTTCACAGGCGTCGGCGCGGGAGCTTTGCGCTGATAACTGGCGATGAGATCAATGTTGCCGTCGAGCGATTGTTTGTTCTGGCCGGGGCGGAAGGAGAGGCCGCGCGCGCGCGCCATGGAATCGCCCGCGCCGAGTTGGTAAAGAAAATCAATGAGGTTTTCCTCGCGCGCCTGCACATGGAACGTCTGGCGTTGCTCGATGAAAAACGGATCGTTCGTCGTGGTGCTGGGCCTCATGTTGGCGAGGATTTGCACGCCGCTCGCGCTGGCCTGACTCTGCACGGTGAGGAGAAATTGGTTGGCCTGATCTTGCTCGGCGACGGATTGGCCTTCGGACTCGAAGGTCTTCACCTGCGCTTCGAGCGTCTTTTTCTTGGCGATGACTTCGCTCCATTTTTCGAGCTTGGTGTTGGCGGCTTCGAGGCGCGCTTTGGTGTCGCCCCAATCTTTGAAGCGCGGCCAGATGAACACGCCGTTGATGACGAGCAGCAGCAAGATGACCGTGCCGTAAACAAGGCGCCGCTCGAACGGACGCAGATTTAATTTGTCGAGGGGATTGGTCACTGGAGTTCCTCGGATTTGTTCAGCTCGCAACTGAAGCCCCACGAGAGCGTGGTGCCGGCGGCGGTGAGCGACGGCGATTCCACTTTGCGGAACAGCGGCTGGCCGCCCGCCTCGACGCGGCGCATGGCGGTGTTGAAATCAATGATGGCCGTGGCTTGATCGGAACCCGCCGTGCCGTTGATGCGCAGTTGGCGTCCGCTGCTGAAATCAAGACTGCCGAGCTGCGCGCCTTGCGGAAGATTTTCCGCCGTGGCTTTCCAGCAATCCAGCGCGGCAAATTTCAACTCCTGCCGGTCGCGCAAAATCTGGTAGCGCGCTTTGAGCTGCATGGTGTTGGTGTAGCTCGACCCCAGCTCGGCAACTTGCGCTTCGACTTTGCCGGTCTTGAATTGCAACACGGCCAGCGCGGCGAAATACATGACGACGATGGTCAGATAAATCCCGCCGACGGTCACCAGCCCGCGCAGCCAGAGGCGGTCGGTGAATTGCTGGGCGTAGCGCGCGGCAAATTCGGCGGGCAACAAACCCACATCGGGCGCAAGGGCAGCGCGACGCGCGGTGGCGGCGGCAAGCAACGCGGACGCAGCGGGCGCGACAAGTTTGGGCGACGCGTTCAGCGCGGTGGCGAAGGCCGCTTGCCATTCCGCACTGTGTGCGGCGGGCGCGACTAGATTCCAGCGCGGCGCGCTCGTGAGCCAGCCTTCGAGCTGACCCGCCCACGCGAGTTGTTCGAGTTGGTCGCGGAGTTGTGCGGTCTCGGTGCAGCTCGCAGGCAGTTGGAGCAAACCTAAATTTTTCAA
>JBJOPC010000190.1:0-6666 GCA_046050965.1 Verrucomicrobiota bacterium
TTGGTCGTGAGCGGATAAGTGACCTGGTCCTGCACGATTTGCGGCGCTTGACCCGGCCACTCGGTGTAGATGATGACCTGCACGTCCGAGAGATCGGGAATGGCGTCGAGCGGGATGTTGCGCAACGCGAACACGCCGCCAAGCGTGAGCGCAATCGTCGCGAGCAGGACGATGAACTTGTTCTTGAGCGAAAAATCTATGATGCGCGTGAGCATAAAATCAGTGTTGTTGCCGCATCTTCTCGACCGCCTCGCGTAACTGGCTTTCGGAGTCGAGCAGGAATTGCCCAGACGTGACGACGCGCTCGCCTTCGCGCAAGCCGCTCAAGACTTGGTAAACATTCCCTTCGCAACGCGCGCCAAGTTTGACTTCACGCGGTTCGAACTTCCCGCCGTCCAGCGCGATGAAGACCGTGTTCCGCTCGCCGCTCCGCAGCACGGCGGAGTCCGGCACGAGCACGGCGTCGGGAGAAATTTCCACGCGCAACTCCACCGTCGCCGTCATGCCGGGCTTGAGCGCGAGGTCGGGGTTGGGAAATTCCAGCCGCGCTTCCGCCGTGTGCGAGCGTTCGTCCACCATTGGATGCAGATGCGTGACGTGGCCGGAAAATTTCTGGCCGGGCAAGCCGGGTAAACTGACTTCGCCAGACTGTCCGCGTTTCACCAATGGCAAATCCTGTTCAAAAACCTGCGCCAACACCCACACCGTCCCCAAGTCCGCGAGACGATACAGCTTCATGCCGTCGTCCACGCTTTGCCCGGACACGAGCATTTTTTCCATCACGATGCCATCCATCGGCGACGCGATAGTGACGGTGCGCTGCGGTTTTTTTGTCGTCTGCAACTCGGCGATTTGTGCGTCGGACAGGCCAAGATATTTCAGCCGCGCGAGCGCATTGGTCTTGGACGACTCGGTGTAGTTCAGCGCAGCGGGTTTGAGCCAAGTAGCCGTGAGAAATTCCACCTGCGCGTCGTAAAGTTCGAGCGAATAGATTTCGAATAGCGGTTCGCCGCGCGGCACGGATTCACCCGGCACGTTGGCAAAAACTTTTCCGACCACGCCTTTGTAACGCGCCGTCACGTCGGAAATTTTCGTCTCGTCGTTCGCCACTTTGCCAAACGTGCGCAGCACCCGCGTGACCGCACCGCGCGTGACGACGGCGGTGCGGACATTCATCTGCTGCTGCGTGACGGGGTCAATCGTGATAGCGGAATTGCTCATCACACTGCCGCCGGATTCGTGGCGCAACGGCACGAGCTTCATGCCGCAGATGGGGCAATCGCCCGGATGATCTTGCACGACCTGCGGGTGCATGCCGCAGGTGTAAAGTTGCTTGGCCGCGTCGGCGTGGTGCGCGGGTTCGTCGGCGCGGGCGAACCTCGCCGCGCCAAAACTCGTGCACGAAATCAGAACTGCGAGAATAATTTCTTTCATAACTACAATGGTTGCCGCGACTGGAATGGAACTGGAAAAACGGGCGAGCGAAGTGAACAGCCGTGGCGACTTGAAACACACTTCGCCCGCACAGACGACACCGCAGGCGGGACGCGTTAGTTCAAATCAGGAAAGTGCAGTCGCGTTTGAAGAGGGCGACGGCGGAAGTGGACGGAGCGACGCGGCAAAAAGTTTTGCCGGACGGAACGGACACGGACGGAAGAAAATTTTCGCAGACGAGCTGACCGAGGACGGCTTGGAAGTCGTGTTGCACGGAAGCCGTCGCGGGAACAGCCGTCACTGGCTCGGCGGGCGCGGACTCTTTGGCCGCACAGCAAGCCATCTTGCCTTCGCAGTGACAGCAAGGCTTCATCGTTACGCCCGGCGCGCAAGCCGACGCCACGCTCGCCGGCAGTCCTGCGAGCAGGAGCGCGAGCGCGAAGAGGATGGCGACGATGCGTTTCACGATTTGACTCTGGCACTGTGCGCGGCATTTGCAAGCGCGCGTTTGGTTATTTCTTGGCGGCAGCCGCCACGGCGGCGTCCAACTTGGCGACGTATTTCTTCGGGTCTTTGTTGAAATCTTTCACGCAACCTTTGCAGCAGAATTTCACCTCGCGCCCTTCGTAAGTGTGGACGTAAGGCTGGCCCATCTCACCAAGTTTCTCGCCGGACACCACGCAAGTCGTCAGCGGATACGATGGTTTGGCCTCGGGCTTGGCTTCCGGCTTGGCAGTTTCCGCCGCCGACATTTTCAAGTGCAGCCCGAACGTGAACACCGTCGCGAGCAGAATGGTTTTCAAATTTTTCATAAAAAGTTTTTCCGTAAACGTTACGGAGACTAGACCACCGCGCAGGCGAAACCATTCAAAAAAATTTACAAACGGACGCCCCAAGCTTTCCTTTCGCGAATCCCCCACTATCGTCTACGCCGTGCCGACCGACATTAAATCTCTCACGCAGTCCGAACTCCAAACGCGCTTCGCCGCCTGGGATCAACCCGCCTACCGCGTGGCACAGTTGCTCAATTGGCTCTACGCCCGCCGCGTCACGAGCTGGGACGCGATGACGAACTTGCCAAAAGTTCTCCGCGAAAAACTCGCTGCCAACTTCACGCTCCACACGCACGAACTCACCCGCAAGCAAGGCAGCCGCGATACCACGCAAAAATTTCTGTGGAAACTCGCCGACGGCGCGTTCATCGAAAGCGTTTTGATTCCCGCCAACCCCGCGCTCTACGGCGAAGCCAGTGACCGCCACACGCTCTGCATCTCCACGCAAGTCGGCTGCGCTTACGGGTGCAAATTTTGCGCGAGCGGCCTCGACGGTTGGAAACGCAACCTCACGCCGGATGAAATCGTGGAACAAATTTTGGCCGTGGAACGCTGGGGCACAAACCAGTCGAAAGTCGAAAGTCGAGAGTCGAGCGAAGCCAGCCCTCGACCCTCGACCCTCGACCCTCGACTCGTCAACAACATCGTCGTCATGGGCATGGGCGAACCGCTCGCGAACTACGACAACTTGCTCAAGGCGCTCCGCATCTTGAACGCCCCGTGGGGCGGCAACATCGGCGCGCGTCGCATCACCATTTCCACCAGCGGCCTCGCGCCCCAGATTCGCAAGCTCGCCGACGAGCCGGAGCAGTTCCGCCTCGCCATTTCGCTGCACGGCGCGACCGACACCGTGCGCGAACGCATCATGCCGGTGAATAAAAAATATCCACTCGCTGAACTCACCGCCGCGCTGGAATTTTACCACCTCAAACAGGATCGTTACGTCACGTTTGAATTCATCCTCATCGCAGGCGTCAACGATTCGCTCGAACAAACCGCGCCGCTCGCCGCGCTCTCGAAGAAGCTGCGCGCCAAAGTAAATTTGATTCCTTACAACCAAGTGGACGGCTTGGAATGGAATCGCCCCAGCGAAGAAGTCTGCGAAAATTTTCTCGCCGCGCTTGAAGACCTCGGCGTGACCGCCACCCTGCGCCGTGAAAAAGGCCACGACATTGACGCCGCCTGCGGCCAACTGCGCCTGAAGACGGAACGAGAACTCGCGGCAGCGTGAACCGCTCGCAAACATTAGGCTCGCCCGAAATAATCCGTCGGTTCCACCAAGCGTTTTTTAGTCACGAGTTTGAAGTGCTTGATATTGGCCGTGACGATTTCTGAACAGCCTTCCTGCGCCGCCACTGCCGCATGCATGAAGTCATGAATGTTTGCGCCCTGCACGTTGTTCCACGCAGCATATTCCAGTTTGGCCAACGCTTGTGCGCCGCTGAAATCCCGAAACGTAACGTTGGAAAATGTCTCGCGCGCATACCGCTCCACATCCGCAGGCTTGAACCTGACGCGTTGGTTCACCCCGGCAATGTTCACGGTGATTCCGCTCGTGAGCGTTGCGTAAAACTCCGCCACAGAATGGGGGCGCGTGACGCCTTCAGGCGCGAGCTTGAGCCGGACGGCTCTTACCAGTGCGGACGTGTCGAGGTAAATCATCGGCGAGTCTCCGCAATCGCTTCATTGATGGCGCGATTCAGTTCCTCGTCGGACAACGGCAGCGCACGGAACTCTTCCATCGTCATCGTGACCGTCGGGCAGGCGGGCGAGATGTTGGCAATCGGTTTTCCGTGTTCGGTAATCGTCACTTGGCGTCCGTTCTGCACGGGGCGGAATACCTTTTTGGTGTTGCGGTGAACTTCAGTGAGAGTGGCTTGCATGAGCGCAAAATACGCACTTTGCAGACTTTGCCAAGCCGCGAGTTTATACCGTCTGCCGCAGCAGCAAATCCACCACGGCCAAATCCTCTGGCCGCGTCACCTTCGGATTCGGCGTCGCACACGAAACCAACTGCACTGGCTGGCCGATTAATTCACACGCCGCCGTGTCGTCCGTCACGAGCAGTTTTTTTGCGCGCACTTCCGCCAACGCGCGACGGATCACTTCCACACGGAACGTCTGTGGTGTCTGCATTGCCCACAGTTTCGCGCGGTCAAGGTTGCGCGAAATAGTTGTGCCGTCCGCTGATTCCTTGATGGTGTCCACAACCGGTTGCGCCGCGACCGCCGCGCCAGTTTTGCGTGCCGCCGCTATCGTGGCCGCGATGAGTTCCGCGCTGGTGCAAGGCCGCGCGCCGTCTTGGATGGCGATGATTTCCGTTTTCGCCGACAACGCCGCGAGTCCGTTCCACACCGAGTCCTGCCGCTCCGCGCCGCCCACGACGAGGCGGAAAGTTTTTTTGAAGCCGAACTGCACCGCGAGTTTCTGAAACTCCGGCTGCATTCCCTCGCGCACTACGAGAATGATTTCGTCCACGTCCGCCGCGTCCTCGAAGCGTTGCCAAGTATGCGCTACGACCGGACGCCCGGCGACTTCGAGCCAAAGTTTGTCCACGCCCGCGCCCATGCGCGTGCCTTTGCCGGCGGCGACGATGATTGCTGCATTCATCGTTGAAGGTTGAAGGTTGAAAGTTGAAGGCGCAAGTCCGCCGTTGCTGCAACTTGCAACTCCGCAAAAAATCCATTGACTCTACTGTGCATATAGTCTATACACACTAGAAGCAATGCCACCCGCCAAGAAACAATTCCTCATCGGCCCGATTTCGCCCGCTGCCGATGGCGCGCTCTATCAGCAAATCGTTGACCGCATCAAACGCGAAATCAGCGAAGGCCGGCTCAAGCCCGGCGTCGCACTGCCGTCATTCCGGCAGTTCGCGGAAGACTTGCTCGTGAGCGTCATCACCGTGAAGCGCGCCTACGAGGAACTTGAGCGCGAGGGAATTATTTTCCGGCGGCAGGGACTCGGCACATTCGTCGCCGAGCTCGGCCACGACCGCAGCCGCGAGGCGAAGCTGGACACCGCACAGGAATTATTTCGCGAAGCCGCGCGCGAGGCGGCGGAAGCCGGGCTGAAACAATCTGAAATTCTCGAACTCGCCCACAAAATCATCAAAGGAAAATGATATGACCAACGCCATCGAAATCCGCGGACTCGTAAAAAACTATCCCAAGTTCACCCTCGGCCCGCTCGACCTCACAGTGCCGCGCGGCGCGATCTACGGCCTCATCGGCCCGAACGGCGCGGGCAAGACCACCGCCATTGACCTCATCTTCGGCATGGGGCGCAACGACGCCGGGGCGATTCGCGTGCTCGGCCTCGACCATCGCGCCGATGAAGTCGCGCTCAAACGCCGCGCCGCCTACGTCAGCCCCGACCTCAACTTCGCCGTCTGGGGCAAGGTCGGCAAAGCCATCCGTTTCGTGCGCGGCTTTTATCCCGACTGGGACGATGTTTATTGCGCCGAGCTGATGCGCGCGTTTCATTTGAGCGACACCGACAAAATCGCCACGCTCTCATTCGGCGCGAAAACGAAATTAAGTTTGCTCCTCGCACTCTCGCGTCGCCCGGACGTTTTGATTCTCGACGAACCGACCACCGGCCTCGACGCCGTTTCCAAGCAGCAGGTTTTCGGCGAACTGCTCAAGGCCGTGGAGGACGGCGAACGCACCGTGCTGATTTCCTCGCACGGCCTGACCGACATCGAACGCTTCGCCGACCATGTGGGCATGATTAAAAACGGCAAGCTGCTGCTCGAAGGCCGCACGGATGAAATCGTGGACCGCTATCGTCTCGCGGAATTTTTCACCACGAACGGTGCGATTTCCAACCGCCCCGGCCTGACGATTCTTCGTCGTAGCGAAAACCGTTGCCACGCGCTGCTCGACCAGCAGAGCGACGCGCAGAGTTGGCTGCAAACGCGCGGCGCGCAGGAGATTTCCCTGACGCGCCTGACGCTGGAAGATTTGTTCGTGGCGCTCGCCAAAGAGGAGGACGTGAAATGAACCGCATCATTCTCGATCACGTTCGCCGGTGGTGGCTGTTGTGGCTGACCATTGGCATCGGCAATATGCTGGCCGCCTGCGTGACCTTCGGCAAAGACCAGATTTTTTCCTACGCCTTGTTCCCACTCATGATGTGGTGCGGCGCGTTTCAATTACGGTATGACCTGTCTCGCGGACTCGCACGGGCACTCGGCAGTGTGCCGGTAACTTTGAAAGAGATTGGCCGGGCGTGGTGGCTGGCATCCGTCGCACTTCCGGCGTTGTTGCTGGCCGTGACGGGTGCGCTCGGATTGGCCGGCTATGTCTTGCTTGCCGGAAAAACATTTTCACTCGCCGCGTATGGCGTGACCTGCATCACCGACACGGCGATTCTCGGCGCGCTGTTCTATCTCACG
>JBJOPC010000191.1:0-6389 GCA_046050965.1 Verrucomicrobiota bacterium
GCATCGGCGATGGCGGTGACGAGATTCGTCGCGCCCGGCCCGCTCGTGCCCATGCAGACACCGGCTCTGCCCGTGGCGCGGGCGTAACCTTCCGCCGCAAAACTGCCGCCTTGCTCGTGGCGTGGGAGAATGGTGCGAATCTTGGATTTCGTGAGCGACTGGTGAATCTCCATGCTCGCACCGCCGGGATACGCAAAGATGACCTCGACGCCTTCGCGTTCGAGGGCGGCGACAAAGATGTCGCGACCCAACATGGCCGGGCCGACTTCGGCGCGGACGCGCGCGGGGGCTTTGGCGGTTTTGGTTTTCGCGGTGACGGTGGTTTTGCTCATAGTTTTAGTTTGTTGTCGGCGAACCTTCGTGGGCAATAAAAAACCCACGACGTTCAGCCGTGGGTTCTTGTCGAAATTCACTTCAAGCGCGACAAGCACCGACGGCGTCGTCAACTACGACGACCCCGGCTACGGTAACTTGGTTCACGCTTGAATTCACGGGCGGGAAAATAGGGAGACGGGGCAGGGCGGTCAAGGCGCAACTGCCGCGTCAGTGCTTGCCGAGGCAACCTTCTTTGGCGAACAGAATCAAATACGCCAGCGCCGCCGCGCCGAGCAACCAGAAGCTGCCCTTCATGGCCACGATGATGCCCGCCGCGAGTATCAGACCAGCGACGAGGTAGAATAGAACGCTCAAAGAAAATTTCATGCGCACGAATTATACGAAGGCGCAGCGCGATGACAAGCGCGCGGAGAATTATTCATTGCGCGTCGCCGAGTTCGCAGGAATCATCGTGGCGGTTCACGGAGCGTAGCTCAGCTTGGCTAGAGCGCGTGGTTTGGGTCCACGAAGTCGCAGGTTCGAATCCTGTCGCTCCGACCATTTCTTCAATCTTCTCGCCATCCTCAACGAACAGAGCGGACAACTCGTCGTGCGGGTGAGCCCCGTGGCGAACGCCCGCGCGTATGAAGCGCGGATTAGCAGCGGCGGCAATGCTCCGCAAGCGGCGGGGACTTACACCCAAGCCCGGCGCATTGTGTTGCCCAACCTCGTGCCCGGCACGATGTATACCGTGACCATCCGCGCTGTCGGCGGCAGCACCGGTTACAGCGACTGGAGCGACCCCGTCAGCCATATGTCCCTCTAACGCCTGACCGCACCGCATGACCAAACTCCCACGTCAACCGTTAAGACCAAAACCAAAGCCGCGCGAGGGTAAACTCGCGCGGCTGAAATATGAAACTTACTCGACCCAATCCACCGAGTGGACGCTTACGGATGATCTGCCGTCAAGATGGCCGTCGTGCCGTCGGTGAACGTGGCGTTGTATATGAGCGTGTCGCCGCTGGCACTCATGCTGCGCGTCTGTCCGGGCGAATAGGGAACCGTTGGCAGGAAGGTAATCTTATTGATTGTCTTGGTCGTTCCTCCGACTAGCGCGGTGTCGCTCGTGCGGATGAGTTTGTGCGGTGCGCCCGTGGCGTTATACGTCCAGAGGCCCGAGTTGTTGTTGGCGTTGATGCCGCCAGCGATCAGCAGGCTGGCTTGAAACACTATGTCGCCGTAGTCCGGCAAGGCGAAGGAGTTGAAGACGCTGAATGTCCCGCCGGTGTCTGGGTCTACATCGCCTTCCCGCGCCACGAGGTGCAACGTGCCGCCGACGGTGGACCATAGCCCTGTGTCGTTGAGTGCGGTCACACTGCCGAGGATTTTCAACGTGCCACGGAACGCAATCTCGCCGAAGCTGTTGATGACGGGGTCGGAGAAGCCGGAGAAATACGCTGTGGTAGCCGCGCCGGTGGCATTCGGGGCGAGATCGCTGGTGCGCACCGCCAACGCTTCCGCGCCGGGGTTGCCGACGTAGATGGCGGTGCTGTTGGAAACCATCACGTCGCCGAAGCCGCTCAAGAGCGTGGCCTTGAACGCCACTTGGTTGAAGTCATTGCATGCGGGAGTGCCGAACATGCTGTAGACCGCGCCTGCCGGGGCCGTGGGCACAAGCGTGTTTTTCGCAGCTACCGAGTAGCTCACCTTGAACAGCGTGCCAAAATTGGAACTGCCGCCACTTTGCGCTGTCCCGTAGAGTGTGCTGCCAGAGAGCGTCAAGCTCGCATTCGGATACGCGCCATCAGCGGAACGATTGAAATTCTTGAGCACAGCGTAGCCGCTGCCGTCGGTGTTCACTTTGAACACCGTGCCATAGCCGTAGCTGCCGCCATTAGCCGCCGTCCCATACAGCGCGTTGCCGGCGAGCGTCAGGCTAGCAAACGGATTCCCGCCATCGCTGCTGCCATTGAAACGGTGGATTATGGAGTAGCCAGTGCCGTCTGTGTTGATTTTGAACACCGTGCCGTTGTCAGAAATGCCGCCGGCTATTGCCGTTCCATACAGGGTGCTGCCAACAAGCGTCAGCACTGCATGCGAAGCGTAGCTATCGCTACCGCCTTGGAAGTTGTAGAGCACGGCGTAACCGCTGCCGTCGGTGTTCATCTTGAATACCGTGCCGCCGGTGGTAGAGCCGTCGCCCGCAGTCGTCCCATAGAGCGTGCTGCCGGAGAGCGTCAGCCCCGCGGACGGATACGCGCCATCGCTGTTTCTGGTAAAGCTATGGAGCTGGGTATAACCGCTGCCGTCGATATTCATCTTAAACACCATGCCATAGCCAGCCGTGCCGCCTGCAGTCGTCGTTCCATACAGCGTGCTGCCAGAGAGGGTCAGACTCGCATACGGATATGCGCCATCGCTGCCGTTACCGAAGCTATGAAGCACCGTGTAGCCGCTACCGTCCGTGTTCATCTTGAACACCGTGCCAACACTGAAACTGCCCCCAACCTGCGTTATCCCATATATCGTGCTGCCGGAAAGTGTCAGACCCGCGTTTGCAATCCCACCGCCGAAGTTAGGCAAATTCTTGAGCAAGGTGAAGCCGCTGCCGTCGAGGTTCATTTTAAACAACGTGCCGCTGTTGTAAACACCGCCAGCAGTCGTCCCCCCATACAGCGTATTGCCGGAGAGCGTCAGATTAGCAATCGGAGCCGCGCCGGGAGCCGTGCCCGCCGCGCCGGTGAAGTTTTTGAGCACGGTGAAAGATTGAGCCGTCGCCTGTCTGGGCAGCCACAAGACGAGTCCGGCGGTGAGCGCGGAGACAAGGAAAAGTTTATGGATTTGGGTTTTCATGAATAACGTTGGGTTGCCTGCCTCTTGGAGATGCGTTTGATGCGGACGGCGCATCTTTAGATTTTATCAGTTTGATTACAATATAAATCCGACGGCTGACCGAAGTTCCTAGGTCGGACGGCAAACTTCCCGTGTCCGGTGCGGAGTGGGGTATCTCCGCGCGGGAGTCTGGTCGGTCGGCGGGCGAGCAGGGTTTATTTTTTACGGACGCTTGCATCGGGTTCGCGTTGTTTGGTAGAAAGGTTGGCGCATGGACACGGAAGCTTTCATTCGCTGGGCGCTCGACCCCGCGCGCACGGTGGACGAGTTGTATCCGGTGGAGTTGCTGGTGGAATTCGGGATGGGGTGGTGGACTTCGCGGCATAATGCTCCGATGTTCCGCAGTCACGAGGAGCAAGCGGAAATGCAGCGGCAACGGGCGTTGAATCCCGCATGGCGTCCGACGTTCACGGAACTGGATCTGCGGCGCGCGGCGGAATATTTCCCGGAGATTCATTTTTGGTGGCCGCACTTCGGCTTGGAGGATCGCCCCATCCGCAATCTGCAAGCGTTGGCGTTCTTCACCCATCTGGATTCGCTCCATCTCAATAATGTGGAGGTGACGAATGTGTCGCCGCTGGCCGCGCTCACGCGTTTGCGCGTGCTGCACTTCGGCAGTCACACAGCACTGGATTTGCGTCCGTTGCGCCATTGCACTGGCTTGCGCGAACTGCAACTCACGCTCAACGGCACTTACCGGCGGAACGATACTTACTGGCCGTTGGTCACGGGGTTGGAGGAATTGCAGCAACTCGAAACGTTCTCGCTCTCCGGCAATCTGCTCGCGTTCCCACCGGGCGTGAGTTGGCCGCGCGTGCGCACGGCCACGTTGAATTGCGAGCCGCTCCCGGCGCGCAGGGTGCGCGAGTTGCCGCACTTGCCCGTGTGCGAATTCCTCACGCTCGGCGGCGTAGAATCACTGGAAGGCATCGAGCAATTTCCAAAACTCCGCAATCTCACGCTAGTTGGCCCGGTGCGGGATTTCGCCCCGCTCGCGGGGTTGCGCGAACTCACCTGCCTTACCGTCAAAGCGCATGAACCGCTCGACGTCACTCCGTTGACGCGCGTGCCGAAGCTGCAATGTCTGACGTTTGACACGCGGTTCTTGCCGGTGTTTCGCGTGGTGCGTCCGCGTGACTTCGCGCCGCTGGCGGATGCGTTGGCGTTGCGCGAGCTGCACGTCCACGGTTGTCCGCCGGTGGCGGACGAAGTGCGGATGCTCAACTCCCTGCTCGCGCAATGGAACGATGACTTGCTGCTCGCTACCCCGCGTCCGCTCGGCGCATTGGAGTTCATCGTCGCGCCGCACGAGAAACATCCGCACCGCCATCAGCCCGTGTTGGAACCGACCGAGGGCGACTTGCCCGATGTGGGGTTGCGCGAGTGTGAAGGTCGCTGGGTAGCCCGTCACACCCGGCAGCGCATCAGCGCGACGTTGGCGTGTGACGATTGGGGCAACGTGCGTGGCGACGCCCTCTACCGCACGGTTCATGTGGACTTTGAAGCTTACGCGATTGTGGAAAAATTTCCGCTCGCCGTGCAGGCCGTGCGCGAAGTCATCGCCCAACTGCGCGGCGATTACCGCGCGCATATCATGATTCGCCTGCGCGCGCCCGCACCGCCCGCTACGCCCGCCCAAAAAGAGTTGGAAGCGCAGTTCCGCGATGAGCAAGACCGGGCGGAATACGAACGCCGCAAAAAAGAGCAGGCCGAATATCTCGAACGCCTGCATCGCTACGAACTCAAGCAGCAGCTCGGCGACAAAATCAATCCCAAGGAATTCGCCGTGCCTCCGCCCACACCGCTCCCGCCCGCGCCGTGGGAACGAGAAGATGACGACGACGACTCCGCCACTAGCGATGGTGATTTGCTCGTGAAAGAAAAACCCGACCCGCCGCCGTCATGGTTCGACGACGAGCATCCGCTCGCCGACCAATACCGACTCTGGGCGCAAGTTACCTTGAATGAGTTCTGGGTCTCACCACACCAACTGGAAACTGCGGGTTATCTTTTAGGACGCAGTCCCGACCGCGTGATTCCCGAAGACCCCCAGCCGCAGTGAAATGAGGAATGTGTCGCTGACCACCGCAGTCGGAGCGGCAGCGAATCAAAGCGGCTAACGAACGCCCGTCGCGGCGAGGTTTGCGCCGAGTGCAAACGCGTTCCGTTGAGGGATTATTCAATCCATCCCGCTGCCGTGGTTGTTAACGAGGTGAATGTCGGCGGCGTTGGTGATGGTTGCGCCGGGAGTTTTGGCTTTGAGGAAAGTGCAGTTGCTGATGGTCACGCCGGTGATTTTGATTTTCTCGTCGTAGCCTTCGATGAAGACGGGTTGCTTGGTCAAGTTGGCGAAGGAGCAGTCGCGGATGTTGATGTTGCCGAGTTCGGGGACGTATTGGCCGTCGCGCGCGCCCGCCGCAGAGTAACGCAGGGTCATGTGGATGCCGAACTTTGCGGTCTGGATTTTGCAATTGCGGATGAAAACATTTTTGATGTAGCCGCCGCGCGCGGGGTTGGTTTTGAAACGGAGCGCCATTTCCAAGTCGGGGCTGTCGAAGGAACAATCTTCGGCATAGACGGTGTCAATGCCGCCGCTGGTCTCGCTGCCGCAGGTCACGCCGCCGTGACCGGCCTCGAACTTGCAGTTTTGAATCACGAGGTTGCGCGAGGCGATGTTCACGCGATGACCGTCGTAGTCGCGGCCAGACTTAATGGCGATGCAGTCGTCGCCGTCGCTGAAGCTGCAATCTTTGATGAGCACGTCGGTGCAAGAGTCGGGGTCGCAGCCGTCGGTGTTCGGGCCTTCGGCTTCGACGGTCACGCTCTTGACGGTGACGTTGGTGCAGTAGAGCGGGGAGATAACCCACATCGGCGAACCGAGAATCTTCACGCCTTCGATCAAAACATTCTGGCAGCGCGTGGGCTGGATGAAGTAAGGGCGCAGTTGGTGGCCGTCGCCGAAGATGCGTTCGCTCACGGGGACATTTTTCAACGCCATGTTGGAGAGCGCTTCCTTGTCGGTCTTGGCGTCTTTCCATGAATGCCACACGCCTGCTTTCGCTTGCGAGTCGAGCGTGCCTTCGCCGGTGACGGCGACGTTCTTCTGCTCGAAGGCGTAAATGAGCGGCGAGTAATTCATCAACTCGACGCACTCAAACCGCGTGAAGACAACGGGCAAA
>JBJOPC010000192.1:0-3716 GCA_046050965.1 Verrucomicrobiota bacterium
GTGGGCTTCGCCGTCGTCGCCCGCGAGTGGACCGGCGACAATCTGGCGTTTGAGTTGCAGTCGCACCCGCCGCTCGCGTTCCTGAAAAGTTTCCTCGCCGGCGGCTTTTACATCCAAGACCCCAGCACGCTGCTCGCCGTGTGCGCGCTCGATCCGCAGCCCGGCGAAACCATTTTGGATTTGTGCGCCGCGCCCGGTGGCAAGACCACGTTCATCGCGCAACTGATGAACAACACCGGCAAAATCATCGCGCACGACACGCCCGAGCGCGTGAAGCTCATCACCGAAAATTGCACCCGGCTCGGCGTGACCAACGTCGAAGCGGTTTCAACTTTCAACTTTCAACTTTCAACTTTTGACCGCGTCCTTGTGGACGCGCCCTGCTCCAACACCGGTGTGCTGCGTCGGCGCGTGGACTTGCGCTGGCGCGTCACGGCGGAAGAAATCGCCCGGCTCCGCGCCACGCAGGTGGACCTACTCGCGCTCGCGGCGTCCATGCTCAAACCCGGCGGCGTGTTGGTCTACAGCACTTGCAGTTTGGAGCCGGAGGAAAATTCCAGCGTGGTGAAAGATTTTCTCGCCGAGCATCCGCAATTCAAGTTGGAGAGCGAACGCCAACTCACACCGTTCACCGACACGGTGGACGGCGCGTTTGTCGCACGGCTAAAAAATTCTGGTTAATCACGCGCGCGGCTTGGCGACCAACGGGCATGAAACTGAATTCTTTGCTCGCGCGCCTCGCGCCCGCTCAAGCCGTCGGTCAAAGTTTATTGCTGCTCGCGCTGCGGCTGATTTACGGCAGCCAGTTCGCCCAAACCGGCTACGGCAAGCTGATGCACCTCGACCGCACCACGGAATTTTTCGAGAGCCTGCATATTCCGCTCCCGCATTTTCACGCCGTGCTGGTCGGCAGCACGGAAATGTTCGGCGGCGCGCTACTTGTGCTCGGCCTCGGCACACGGCTCGCGAGTGTGCCGCTCGCCATCTCAATGGTCGTAGCGTATCTCACGGCGGAACGCGCGGAGGCGTTCAAGAGCCTCGACAGTTTCACCGCCGCCGCGCCGTATCAATTTCTGCTCGCGTGCTTGCTGCTGCTCGCGTTCGGGCCGGGCAAAGTCGCCGTGGACGCGTTTTTGAAAAAACATTTTGCGAGTTGCTGCGCGGCGGGAAGCTGCGCGGCGAAATAATTTTGGAGTGCGCGGGCACGACCGCGCTTTGGAACTGGGAGACATGTCTCCCAGTCGGAAAGCGGCGACGTGTCGCCGCAGTCCAAGACACTGACGCGACCCAGATGCTCATTGATTCAAAAAAATTAGCCGGGCAAAGTTAACCCGTGATGGATGCTTCGCCCCAACCGCCGTTGCCGCTCGCGCTCGACGAGTTGATGTCGCACGCCGACGTGCTGTATCGCTACGCCATCACGCGCGTGCGCGACCACCACGCGGCGGAAGATTTGGTGCAGGACACCTTGCTCGCGGCCGTGCGCAAGCCGGAAAATTTCAGCGGTCAATCCAAGCCCGGCACTTGGCTCGTCGGAATTTTGCGGAACAAAATAATGGATTACTACCGCGCCGCCGCCCGCAAGCGCGAGGACACCTTGACCGCGCTCAACGCCCACGCCGAGCACGAGCCGGACGGCGATTGGTTCAACCGCCACGGCACTTGGGAGACCGACCCGAACGCGGGCTTGGATATTTTAGACCGCGACCCGCGCAAACTTTTGGAGAACGCTGAAGTGATGACCGCCATCCGCGAGTGCATGGACAAATTACCGCCCAGCCTACGCCAGCTTTACGCGTTGCGCGAACTAGACGACCGCGAGCCGGTGGAAATCTGCGAGGCCACGGGCGTCACGCGCGGCAGCCTCGCCGTGTTGCTGCATCGCGCGCGGCAATTGTTGCGCGCGTGTCTTCAGAAAAATTTTCTCAACGCCTGATGCCCACCGAGCTAACCAACTCCACACCGCCGCGACCGCCGGGAATTTACCGTGCGCTCGCCGTGGTGATGCACCCGCTGGAACGGCTGCTCGGCTTGGGTTGTCGCACCTTCACGCGGCTGGCGTCGGCGCGGCTGGATCGCGCGCTCACGTTGCGCGAGCGCATCGGCTACGCGTTGCACTGGCTCATGTGCAGCATTTGCCGCCAGCAAGCCGCGCGCGGCCAATGCCTGCACGAACTGCTCAAGCTCGGCCATGGCGAAAAGCTTTCCGAAGCCACGCTCTCCGCCGAGGCCAAAGCCAAACTCCGCGAGCGCGTGCAAGCGGAGTTGAATTTGGAAAACTAAACCGCGTGAAAAAATTCTTCGCACGGAACCTCTCTGGCACGGGACGCCTCGTGCGGTTTGGTATCGGCTGCGGATTTTTAGCGGGCGCAGTCGTCGCGTGGCGCGGAGACCATCGCTGGCTCGCGGATTTGCTGGGCGCGGGCGGCGCGTTCACTTGGTTCGAGGCCGCGCGCGGTTGGTGCGTGGCGCGCGCGTGTGGCGTGAAAACGCGCTGGTGAGTCTTGTAGCGGCGGTCACAGACCGCGCTACAGCAACTTTGTGAATCAGGCTTTGAATTCCGCCCGCACCTCTTGCACACTGCGCGCGTTTCCGTGGCACGTTACCCCGAATGTGGGGTTACGCGCGGAAAATTTTTAAGGCAATTTAACCAGCGACGAATATGAGCAACACACCTCTCCTCCAGATGCGCGGCGTGCAGAAGCGCTTCCCCGGCGTCATCGCGCTCGACAATGTCAGCCTCGAAGTAGGAGCGGGCGAGGTCGTCGCGCTCTGCGGCGAGAACGGCGCGGGCAAATCCACGATGATGAAAATCCTCGGCGGCGTTTATCAGCCCGACGGCGGCGAAATCTTCGTGGACGGCCAACCGGTGAAGATCAACAACGTCGTGGACGCGATGAAACTCGGTATCGCTTTCATTCACCAGGAACTCAACGTCCTCGACAACCTCGACGTGGCGGCGAACGTTTTTCTCGGACGCGAACCTGTCGTCGGCCCCTTCAAGCTCATCAACCGCAAAAAAATTTACGCGGACACCGAACCGTTTTTGAAGCGTCTCGGCCTCGACGTTTCCGCGCGCACGCGGCTCGACAAACTTTCTCTCGCGCAGCAGCAGATGGTGGAAATCGCCAAGGCGCTCTCGCTGAACGCGCGCATCATCATCATGGACGAACCCACATCCTCGCTCACGTTGACCGAGACGGAACGCCTGCTCGAACTCGTCGGTGAACTCAAAAAATCCGGCGTGAGCGTCGTCTATATTTCCCATCGCCTCGCGGAAGTTGACCACTGCGCTGACCGCGTGGTCGTGTTGCGCGACGGCAAAAACGCGGGCGGCCTCGACCGCAGCGAAATCAGCCACGACCGCATCGTGAGCCTGATGGTAGGGCGCGAAATCAAAAGCGCCTACACACCTTCGACCGCGACGAAGACGCCCGGTTATTTCAAAGTCCGCAACGCGAAGTCCAGCCGTTATCCCGGTCGCAGCGTTTCGTTCGACGCGACGCGTGGTGAAATTCTCGGCTTCGCCGGACTCGTCGGTGCGGGACGCTCGGAGTTGGTCAAAGCTGTCGTCGGCCTCGACGCAGCGGGCGGAGCGGAAGTCACGATTGGCGGCGAGACGGTCAAAATTAATTCCGCGCGCAACGCGATTGACCACGGCATCTACCTCGTCCCCGAAGACCGGCGCGGCGAGGGTCTCGTCACCAGCATGACCG
>JBJOPC010000193.1:0-7500 GCA_046050965.1 Verrucomicrobiota bacterium
TTCGGCGGCGCGGATGTGCGCGCGGATTTTCTCGGCGACGCCGCGCGTTTTCCCGTCGGCCCGTATCTGCTCGCGGCGGTGAGCGGCGCGCCGATTTTCCAAACCTTCGTCGTGCGCGAACGGCTTGGGCACTACCGTTTCTTTTCGTTCCCCGCAAAATTTATCCCACGCGAAATCCTGCGCGCCAACCACGCCGCCTTGCAACCGCACGTCGCCGAATTCGCCACGCAACTCGCCGACGTGGCAAAAAAATATCCGTTCCAGTGGTTCAACTTTTTCCCGTTCTGGGATAAAACTTTCGCCACCAAATCCACGCCATGAACTCACCCAACCGCAGCCGCGCCTCGCGCTCAACACCTCACGCCTTCATCGCCAACACCTCCACGCTCCTCGTGCGCTTCAACGAAGTGGACGCCCTGCACATCGTCTGGCACGGACATTACGTGAATTATTTCGAAGAAGGCCGCCGCGCGTTTGGGCGGCGGCATGGCATTGATTATCCCGCGTTCATCGAGCAGCGCGTCGCCGTGCCGGTCATTCACTTGGAGATCAATTTTCGCGCGCCCGCAAAATTATCCGACACGCTCGCCATCACCACGCGCCTGCTGAAATCCGACAGCGCGCGGCTCGACTTCGACTACGAAATCCGACGCGCCGCCGATGCGACCCTGCTCGCCACCGGCAGCACCAGCCAAGTGTTCACCACGCCCGACGGCGAGTTGCTGCTGAACTGGCCGCCGTTCATGCTCGAACGCCTCAAGTCTTGGGAACCGCTGTGGAAAAATCCGTGAACCAAATCGCCATCGCCGGCTGCGGTGCGGTTTGCGCCACCGGACTCGGCCTCGAACCGCTGCAGCGCGCCGTGACCGCCAACGCCAGCGCGCTGCAACGCCGCGAACTCGTCATCGGCAAAACCGCGCAGTCAGTCGTCGCGGGTTTCGTGCCCGATAAAATTCTCGCGCAACTCCGCGCCGCCGATGCCGCGCACACCGATTCGCGTGCGTTCCTGTTCGCCGCCGCTGCGCTGCGTGAAGCGGAGAAAAATACGTTACCGCAACTCGCAAATATTCCCACCGCACGCCGTGGCTTCGTGCTCTCCACTACCAAGGCCAACATCGAAGCCCTCAACCTGCTCGCGCGCGGACAAAAACCTTCCGCCGTCGCCCAGCGCCACATCCAACCTGCCCTGCTCGCCGCCGATCTCGCCGCGCGCTTCGAGTGTCGCGGGCCGGTGCAATGCGTTTCCGCTGCGTGCATCTCCGGCTTGAGCGCGCTCCAGCAAGGCGCGAGTTTCATCCACCGTGGACTCGCCGACGTCGTGTTCGTCGCGGGCGTGGATTTGATTTCGCAATTTGTTTTGTCCGGCTTCAACTCGCTGAAATCCCTCGACCCCGACGGCTGCCGTCCGTTCGACGCCGCGCGCATCGGCTTGAGTCTCGGCGAAGGCGCGGCGGCGATTGTGTTGGTGAAACGCGAGTTCATTTCCGCTTCAAAAATTTTCCTCACCGGCAGCGGCACGAGCAACGACGCCAACCATCTCACCGGCCCTTCGCGCGACGGCGCGGGACTCGCGCTCGCCATCCGCCGCGCGCTCGCCGCCGCGCAACTCGCGCCCGCCACCATTGATTACATCCACGCCCACGGAACCGGCACGCCCTACAACGACGCCATGGAAGCGCTCGTCCTGCGCGCCGTCTTCGGCGACCGCGTGCCGCCATTCGCATCGAGCAAAGGCATCTTCGGCCACACGCTCGGTGTCGCGGGCGTTTTGGAAACCGCGCTGTGCGTCGCCGCGCTGGAAAACAATTTAATGCCCGGCAACCCGCGCCTGCGCGAGCGCGACCCCGCTGCGCCCGACTCGCTGCTCGCCGAACCACGCGCCGCGAAAAATCTCCAGCGTATTTTGAAAATCAACTGCGGCTTCGGCGGAACTAACGCCGCACTCGTTTTAGAAAAGGAGGCGGTGTGAAAAATATTGGAGCTGAACTGGTATGCCAGCCGTTCTCCCTCACCCTTAATCCCTCTCCCGCCGGGAGAGGGAAACAGCAGTTGGCGACGCTCGGTTTGATGGAAGTTTTCCAAGCCGCTGACCACGCAAGTTTTGCCAAGACGCAGCGCACGTTTCTCCCTCTCCCAGCGGGAGAGGGCCGGGGTGAGGGAGAGAGCGTTGCCATTTTCATCGCAACCGATTTTCACCAAGCCGCCCATAATTTTCCCGCGCCATGACTCCTTTTTCCACCCACGCCGCGAGCTACCTCGGCCCCGAAGGTTTCGGCAATGACCTCACCGGCCTGCGCGCCTGGCCCGCACCGCTCGCCGCCGACTTGGCGCACGGCGAACTCGACGGCCTGCACTGGTCGCTGCTGTCGAACACCGACCCGTCGCGTTTTCTCCGCATGGACTTGATGTGCCGCGTTGGTTTTCTCGCGGCAGAATTGCTCGCCGTGGATTTCGCCGAGCTGCCCGCCGCGCGCCGCGAACGCACCGCCGTGGTCGTCGAGAGTTTCACCGGCTCGCTCGATACGGACATCCGCTTCGCACTCACGCCGCGTCCCAGCTTGTTCGCCTACACGTTGCCCAGCACCGTCATTGGCGAGATTTGCATCCGCCATCGCCTGCAAGGCCCCGTGCTCTCGCTGCTCGCACCCGACACCCACGCAGCGCAAGCCCTGCCCGAAGCCGCCGACCTGCTCGCGCGCGGCGACGCCGACTTCGTCCTCTGCTTCGCCCTCGAAGCACTAAATCCGTCCACGGCGAAATCCATTTCACTGCCGGAAAAACTTTCATCGCGCGGCTGGCACGGCGCGGCGCTGCTGCTAGGACATTCGGAAAATTCTCCGCGTGAAAAACCGTTCGCCCCCGCCCCGCTCGCGGAACTCTGCCGGAAACTTTGCGCTTAACTCCGCATCGCACTCGAAAACCAAGCTTGTTTCACCGCTGTTTTTTTTCTACGTTCTGTTGCGTGAAGAAATTGCAGCAGACCATCACAGTTGAAGCCGGTAAATGTGCCGGGGAAAACCTCTGCCCGCTCAACCAGATTCAGGTCGGCACGGTGGTCTGCATCAAGCAACTCACGGCGTCGCCGGAAACTTCCGACCGGTTGCGCGAACTCGGTTTCTGCGAGCAGCAGCGCATCAAACTTTTGAGCAAGCACACCAATTTAATTTGTCTCGTCTGCAATTCCCGCCTCGGCATCAGCGACAAACTCGCGGGCAGCATCCTCGTCGAAGCGGTGACCGATTAAGCCGGACGTGAAGCCATGTCCGCCGCTGCGCCTCAACCTCTGACCAGCCTCGCCCTCGGCGCGAGCGGAGTTGTTGCCGAAATCCAAGTCGCTCCCGAACGGCGCGGGCGTTTGCTGGAAATGGGCTTGCTCGTCGGCACGAAAGTCGAACTCGTCCGCTTCGCGCCGCTCGGCGACCCGGTGGAAATCAAAGTGCGCGGCTACAATCTCACGCTCCGCAAAAGCGAGGCGGAACAAATCCTCGTCCGCCCGGCATGAGCGAAAAAGTTTTCCCCCGTTCAGCCATCGTCGCGCTCACCGGCAATCCGAATTGCGGCAAGACGACGTTGTTCAATTCCCTCACCGGCTTGCGCGCAAAGGTCGGCAATTACGCAGGCGTGACCGTCGAGCGCAAGGAAGGCAAGTTGCTCGGCGCGCCCAAGGACGCGGATATCACGGTGCTGGATTTGCCCGGCACTTACAGCTTGAGTCCGCAGTCGCTCGACGAACAAGTCTCGCGCGACGTGTTGCTGAACCGCTTGCCCGAATTGCCGTCGCCCGACCTCATCGTCATCGTCGTGGACGCGTCGAATTTGCAGCGCAATCTTTACTACGCCACGCAGGTCATCGAGCTGGGGCATCCCACACTCATCGCGCTAAACATGGTGGACGTGGCGGAAGCGAACGGTCGCACGATTGACTGCGCGCAACTTGCCGCCGCGCTCGGCGTGCCGGTGATGCCAGTCGTGGGCAGCACGGGCAAAGGCTTGGCGGCGTTGCGGGAGAAAATTGTTTTGCTCGCGCGGCAACCGGCGGAAGTGAAACCGAAATTGTTCTGCCAACTACCCGGTTTGTTCCGCATCGAGGCGATGGGTTTGGCGGCCTTGCTCGCGCAGACGTTTCAGAATCGCCGGGTGCAAGCCACGGCGGAAGCGTTGCTGCTGTTGAGCAACGAGAAAGCGCTCGCATCGAGCCTCACGCATTACCCGCAGAAAATCGAAGACGCGGTGAACGCCGCGCGCAAGCGGCTGGAGGCGCACAACGTGGATTGGCGCGGCGCGCCCATCGAGTGGCGCTACGCAAAAATCGCGGAGATCGAAGCGGCGGCGACCACGCAAGTCGAGCAGTTCGGCGAGACGTTCAGCGACAAAGCCGACCGCGTGTTGACGCACAAGGTTTGGGGCACGGTCATTTTCGTCGCCATTATGCTCGTGATGTTCCAGAGCATTTTCACATTCGCGAACGTGCCGATGGATTTCATCAAAGCCGTCATTGAGCGGCTGGGGAATATTGTCGGCCACGCGCTGCCGCCGGGCGATTTGAATTCGCTGCTCGTGAGCGGCGTCATCAAGGGCGTGGGTGCGGTGGTGGTGTTCCTGCCGCAGATTTTGATTTTGTTTTTCTTCATCGGCTTGCTGGAAGACACGGGCTACATGGCGCGCGCGGCGTTTCTGATGGATCGACTGATGAGCAAAGTGGGATTGCACGGCAAAAGTTTTATTCCGATGTTGAGTTCGTTCGCCTGCGCGATTCCCGGCATCATGGCGACGCGCACGATTGAGACGCGCAAAGATCGGCTCGTGACGATGCTGGTCGCGCCGCTGATGAGTTGCTCGGCGAGGTTGCCGGTTTATACGCTGCTCATCGCGGCGTGCATCCCGGAGCAAACATTGTTTGGCGTGGTGAAACTTTCCGCCGTGATGATGCTGACGATGTATCTACTGGGCATCGTCGTGGCCCTGCTGATGGCGTGGCTGTTCAAGAAAACGCTGCTCAAAGGCGAGACGCCAATGCTCATCATGGAACTGCCGCCTTACAAACGTCCGCTGTTGCGCGTAGTGCTGCGGCATATGTGGGAGCGAGCGAAATTATTTTTGGCGCGCGCTGGCTCGGTCATTCTGGGGATAAATATTTTGCTGTGGTTTCTGGCGACTTACCCGAAGACAGCGCACGAGGCGAACGCGAGCGAACAATTGCGCCACAGTTTCGCGGGCATGGCGGGGCGGGCGGTTGAGCCGGTGATTGCGCCGCTGGGGTTTGATTGGAAGATGGGCATTGGCATCATCGGGTCGTTTGCGGCGCGGGAAGTTTTTGTCAGCACCATGTCCACGGTCTACAACGTGAGCGAGACGGGCGACGACACAAAACAGTTGGAGGAATCGCTGCGCGCGCAGCACCGCGCCGACGGCTCGGCGAGCTACACGCCGCTGACGGCGGTGACGTTGATGGTGTTTTATGTGTTCGCGCTGCAATGCGTCAGCACGGTGGCGGTGATGCGCCGCGAGACGAACGGCTGGCGTTGGCCGGTGTTCCAATGGCTCTACATGGGCGCGCTCGCGTGGGTGCTGGCATGGCTGACGTGGCACGGCGGGCTGTGGCTGGGCTTCAAGTGAGTTTGAATACGACGTAGCCGCCGACGTGAGTCGGCGCATTCGGCTACGTTTTTCCGAACGCCCAAACTAACGAACTGCGCCGACTGACGTCGGCGACCACGAGACTTGAGGAACTGGCGGCGCAATGCTCCGCGCTCCATGACCAAGGGCTTCGCCTTCGATTTACTCTATTCGCTCCGGTTCCTAGAAAATTCTTTCGCACATTTTCGCAGCGGCGTTGTCAACCACCGCGTGAGACAACCAGTTAAACCTGACTTTGGGATGGACAAACGAGGCGTATTAAACTTCCCTGTTGCGCCTTTCAACTGACGGAAATTTGAGATTCAACTGACCATGAGCAACGGAAATTCAACCGCCGCCGCAGCCAAGCCTGCCGCCAAAAAATCCTCCACCCCGCCCGCGCAAATCGCCGAGCCGACGCATGTCCCGGCGTTGTTCCGCAAAATTGACTGGGCGGCGTTTCTGCTCACGACGCTGATTGTGTTCGCGGGCTATCTGTGGACGCTCGCGCCGGAAATGACGCTGGAAGATTCCGGCGAGTTGGCGGTGGGTTCGCTTTACGCGGGCATTCCGCATCCGCCCGGCTATCCGGTGTGGACGATTTACACGCACCTGTTTCAGAAGCTCGTGCCGATTGGCAACATCGCGTATCGCGTCGGGATGGCGTCGGCGTTGGCGGGCGCGCTGGCGAGCGGTTTGTTGGCACTGCTGGTTTCGCGCGGCAGCAGCATGATGATTGAAGGCATCGAAGGCTTGGAAAAATTGGAACGCCGCACGGAGAATCTCATCTGCCTGGTGTCGGGCTACACGGCGGGTTTTCTCATCGGCTTCAACAGTTATATGTGGAGTCAAGCGGTCATCGTGGAGGTGTATCCGTTTGGTGTGTTGTCGTTGATGGGGGTGTTGCTGTGTTTGCTGCGGTGGATTTATGCGCCGCACCAACGGCGGTATTTGTATGGCGCGCTGTTCTTGTTCGGCGTGTGTTTCACAAACCACCAGAGTTTGCTCGCGGCGGCCATGGGCATCGAAATCGCCATCGCGGTTGGGCAGCCCAAGTTGGGGCGCGATATGTTCTTTGGCAACGCAGTAATTTACATCGCCTATAACCTGATGGTGGCCACCGGCCATGTGGTTTTCCAAAACCTGCAAGGCGGCATGATGCACCATCTGTTTCACGCGGTGGGTCTCGGCTCCATCGTCGGCTGCATTTGGTTGACGATTAAGACGGAAAAAATTCTGACTGAATGGAAAGCGGTTTTAATTCTTGGCATCGCCTTTCTCGTTGGCGCGTCGTTCTATTTCTATATGCCGCTCGCGGGCATGAGCACACCGCCGATGCAATGGGGCTACCCGCGCACGGTCGAGGGCTTCATCCACGCGCTCACGCGCGGCCAATACGAGCAGCCGCACCCGACGGATATTTTTGCAGACCCGTTCCGCGTGGTGATGCAGTTGGGCATTTTGCTCGGCGGCGTGTCGGATGAATTTGGTTGGATTTTCACCGCGCTCGCGCTCGTGCCGTTCCTGTATTTCTTCAAGATGCAACGCCGTGAACGCGCTTGGCTCGTCGGCGTCTTCGCCATCTACCTCTGCCTTGGCCCGCTGTTGATGATTCTGTTCAACTTGAGTCCAGATCGCTCGGCCATCTCGCTGACGAAAGTCTTCTTCACGGCGTCGCACGTTATGATTTCGTTGCTGGCCGGTTACGGCGCGACGCTCGTGATGGCATCGCTCTCGGCAAATTTCCCGGACTTCCGCAGCATCGGTTTGATTGGCGGCATTGCGGCAGTGGACTTCGCCGTGCTGACGGTCATCGCGGCGGTGCAAAAACTGCATTGCGGAACCACGTCGGTGGAAGCGGACGACACGCTCATCTGGGGACGG
>JBJOPC010000194.1:0-6627 GCA_046050965.1 Verrucomicrobiota bacterium
CGCGTAGCAGTCCCGGCGCGCGGGACGAGGCTCAAAACGAAAAAGCTGAAAGTGGAAAGTTGAAAGCGGAAATTCCAAGTGCCGCCACCAACGACGAACCGCCGTTAGGAAGTCGTGAATGGTGGTTTCGTCCGCAGCCCAAGCTCCGCATTGTGGTTGTGCTGGCGTTGCTGGTTTTCTTCGCCGTCTTTGGGCGGAAAATTTTAGACGTGCATCCCGTCATGCTCGTATTTGTTTTTGGTTTTGGAATCGCCTTGCTTATAGCTACGCGTCCGCTGCGGTCGCCGAAAGAAAAAGTTGAAAGCGGAAAGTTGAAAGTTGAAACCAGCACGCGCTGCTCGCGCACGGCCATTGTCGGTGCGGTCTGGGTTGCGCTTGCCTTGCCGCTTTTAATCAAGTGCGTAGCGATCATTGGGGAAGAACATTTGACACTCCATACGCTCGTGACGACCACGTTCCCGCAGGGTTGGGTGGGGTTTCTGATTGGAGTCGGGATTGCGACGCCGCTCTCCGTCACCATACTCGGCTGGCTGGCCGTCTCGCAAATCCGCCGCTCGGCGGGGAAACTTTACGGCATGAAGCTGGCGGTGTTTGAGGGATTATTTTTTCCGCTGCTATTGTTGGATGCTGCGCTGCTCGCCGCACTACTAGGACTCTACGCAGCCATCACTGGCACTACTTCCCATATGAGGATAAATTTCTTTTTGCTGTGCTTGATGCTGCTGGCACTTCAAGGTGTTGACTGGCTTATCATCCGTCGCGTCTGGCGCGCGGTGAACCAAACTCGTAGCCGTGGACGTGAGTCCGCGCCAACTGAACCCGTCCGCGCGGCGGAAGATTTGCGCCGACTGACGTCGGCGGCTACCAAATCTGGGACGCGGTTCTGGCGGTGGTTGGCCGTGGCGGTGGTGGCGATGCTGTTGCTGCTGGCGGTGGCGTTGGTGCTACCCGTCCTCTGGTCGTATTCCCGCTACAAACCGGCTCACGGACAGGCGAAGATGGTTTCGCCGGCTGACGCGCAAAAACTTTCCTTCGGCCCGGTGGTGGAGCGGGTGTTGAATGACTTAAATGTTATCAACTATGACGTGGCAATCCAGTTCCAGACCGGAGAACTCCTTTCGCTTCCACCGGTTGACCGAATGGGGCAGCAAACGTGGATACTCACAAACGGGACGACTTTGCTGGCTACTCAGGAAACCGGTCATTGGATATTGGTCGCTGCCTGCTTGCGGTTGGGAGACTTCCCAGCGGAGCGATGGGATAAAGCTGATGCAGCCGAAGTTGCCGAATCGCTCCTGCACAGCACAAGACTCAAGCATCCGGATCACGTCGAGTTGGCTGAAGTGTCTTACCTGTTGCCGGAGCCTTTGAATATGCCATACGCGCTGTCATTTCAAACCCACGAGGGAGCGCAGGGCGTTCTGCAAATCACCGGCTTCACCGAGAAGCCGCGCGGCGTGAAGCTGCGTTACAAGTTGGTGCAGGCAGCGGGAAAAAACGCGACGCTCGCCCATGGATTTATCCGGCAGTTCGGCTCCTATCCACTTGACGGCAATGGTGGCGGGCTAGCGTTGACGCCAACGGGCAGCAGTCGCGGCTCGTTTGAAATCACCCGAGTCGAAGGCACGGGGCGCGAGGCGGTGTCCATCCCGGACTTTTTCAAGCAGGCTGGCTGGTTCGTTTATGTGGAATCTGCGGAGCGCATCTGGACTTTCGACGGCGTCCGGCAACTCGATGTGGTTGCGCCGAACGGTCGTTACTCGGCAGGCGATTCTGGCGTTCGCGCGCTTTGCCCAGCTGCGGTTTGGGAAGCGTTGCCCGAGGCCGTGCGAAAATTCTACCGCGAAAACCAAACTGACGCGGGCGGTCGCGCCGAGGCTGGACTGAAAAAACTTTCCTTCGGCCCGGTTGTGGAGTGCGTGATTGAACCAAGCGACAATGATAACGGTTACGATTTGGATACTGGCCGCACAATGGCGGTTGGCGATAAGAGTCAGCCGGGCGCTGATGTGGTCGTGCGAAAGACGGCGGCCGGTGAACTTTCCATTTTCTTCGTCGGCACGCGGGCGGAACATTTTCCCGACGGCGAAGCGCGGTGGAGTATGGCTGGTTGGATTGTGGCGACGAACCTTGCCATCATTCCCAAATCATCCGACGCGTTCATGAATGTCTATGGACTGTCTTGGCATCAGGCGCTCGTGCCGCCACCGTCAACCCGCCCGGAAAATTACCAGCCTGAAACTTACGAATTTCAAACCCGCGAGGGAGCGCAAGGCGTTCTGCAAATTCTCGGCTTCACCGAGAACCCGCGCGGCGTGAAGCTGCGTTACAAGTTGGTGCAGGAAGATCGGCCGTCAGCGGCAATCGCAGACAATATTCCCGCAAAAAGTATTTTGTTCATAAATTGCCCGGTGTCCAAGGTCTTGGAGATTTATGCCGCGTTGACGCAGGCGACGTTGGACATGGATGCCTCGGTGCGGAAGAGTTCCCTCACCATTTCCTACGCGAATGCAACAGGCTTGTCGCGCGAAGAGGCCATTCACGAATTGGAACGAGCGTTACAGAATCAGGCAGGCATCACGGCGACGCATTTGGGCGCAAAGCTTATCAAGTTGGTGCAAGGTTTGTCTGCGCCACTGGTGCAGTCGTTGTCCACCACGCAGAGTTTGAATCTCGCAGCACCCGGCGCAACTACCGCCGCGCCGCCAGCGGGGTGGGCGGATTTGACGGTGCGGCTCAACGCGGCCAAGGGCATCGCCGCGTTTCCTGACCGCGACGCGGCGTTGGCGGTGGTCGCGCGGGACGCGGCACTCGCGGGCGCGGCGGAGTTGGCGCGCACGGCGCTGGGGCAGATGACGGCATTTCCCGAACGCGACAAGGCGGCGCTCAAGGTGGCGCGGGCTTTGGTCAAACTCGGCCAGCGCGATGCGGCTATCGAAATTGCCAAGACGATGACGGCGTTCCCGCAGCGCGACGCGGCGTTGCAGGAACTGGCGCAGTGACCGGCATTTAATTTTTTAACCAACCTAAACCTACGAAAACTATGAAACTAAAAATCAAAACGAGCCTGTGTCTGTCGCTGTTGAGCGTCGGTCTGTGTGGTTGCATCGCGCACAAGTCGGTGGTGTATCACGATGTGGAGCGCGCGAAAATTGAGTTCGAGAGCGACGCGGCGGCGCGGTTGTTTTACGAGACGTTGAGCAAGCGGTCGGAGTCGAATCGCCACGAGGAAACGACAACGACGATTTCGATTCCGATTATTTTCCAAAGCGAGGAGAAGGCGTTGCCGGGCGCGAACGTGAAATTCAACGACGCGGTGGCGGTGTGCGATGCGAACAAGGACGGGCGTATCACGGAGCTGGAGGCGCGCATTTTTGCGAACCAGCGGTGAGGGGAAATTCAAGCCACAGATAAACACAGATTCACACAGATGATTTTATCCGTGTTTCATCCGTGTTTCATCTGTGGCTAAAATAACTGCGCCGTGACTTCCAAAACTGCCAACGAATCTTCGGGTGTGCCGGGCGATATTTTCGCGACGACGCATTGGACGGTCGTGCTCTCGGCGGGGCAGCGGCACTCGCCGCAGTCGGACGGCGCGTTGGAGGAGCTGTGCCGGACTTATTGGTTTCCGCTCTACGCGTTCGTGCGGCGTCGCGGTCATGCGAAGGCGGACGCGGAGGATTTGGTGCAGGAATTTTTCGCGCGGTTGCTGGCGAAGAATTTTTTGGCGGACTTGGACAGCGAACGGGGAAAGTTCCGGGCGTTTTTACTGGCGGCGTTGAAAAACTTTCTGGCGAATGAGCGGGACAAAGCGCAGGCGCAGAAGCGCGGCGGGGGCAAAGTAGATTTGTCGCTGGATTGGGAAACGGCGGATACGAAGTTTCAAGTGGCGGCGGTGAATGAGCCGAGTCCAGACAAGGCGTTTGACCGGGAGTGGGCGCTGGCGTTGTTGGCGAAGGTGATTTTGCGATTGCAGGGCGAGTGCGAGGCGGAGGGGCGGGCGAAGGTGTTTGAGGAGTTGAAGATTTTTCTCATGGCGGGCAAGGGCGAGTTAGCACACGCGGAAGTGGCGCGGGTGCTGGGCATGGAAGAGGGCGCGGTGCGGGTGGCGGTGCATCGGTTGCGGAAGCGGTATCGGGTGCTGTTGCGGGCGGAGGTGGCGCAGACGTTGGCGGACGAGTCGCTGGTGGCGGGGGAGATGGCGGCGTTGTTTGGGGCGTTCGAATAAAAGTGCGAAGTGCGGAGCGGATACGCCGAACGGCGTAGGGCATCGCCAGTTTATGGGCTTGCGAGTTTTGCAAAACCGTGTTTATTCACGCACGTAAATCACCCCGGAATTTTGAACACTAGGCAAGGCACACGATGCGTATCTTCAACAAGCGGATTTTGACCCTCGGGCTGGCGGCGTTGCTCGCGGCGAGCGTGGCGCAGGCGCAAGAAGTGGCGAGCGGCATTTTCGGCTACCAAAACCTCACGTTGCTCGGTAATTCAGACACGATTGTGGCGTTGCCGTTCGCGCGTTTGCCTGCGGCGACGGTGTCGGTCAGTTCGTTTTCCGGCAGCGTCATCACCGCGCAAGGCACACCCGGCTGGACGGCGAGCCAGTTTGTTTATGCTTCGGGAACGCAGTCGAACACCTACTACGCGCGGATTGAGTCCGGTGCGTTGGAAGGAAAATATTTCGCGGTCACGAACAACACTACGAACACGCTCTCGTTGAATCTCAACGGCAGCACACTCACCAGTTTGGCGAGCAACGACACGGTTTCCATTGTGTCGTATTGGACGCTGGGAGCGGTGTTCGGCACGGGCAACGGCATCGTTCCTTCCACATCCACGGCTATTCACACCACCGAGGTGTTGTTGCCGAATGTTACGAGTGCTGGCATCAACTTGGGTTCTGCGGCGACGTATTATTTACTTACCAATGCGAGCGGAGTCTTCTGGCGCAAGGTTGGTTCTTCGGTGACTAACTTGAACGACGATGTGATTCAACCCGGCAACTACGTTGTTATCCGCCAAAAAGTTTCCACCAATAATACCTTCACCTCCTTCGGTGATGTCGTGCTCACCAAAGTCAACATCCCGGTAATCGTGAACTCCACCAACAAACAGGACAACGCGCTCGCGCTACCTCGGCCAATCGACGTCTCGTTGACAGACTCCGGACTGATTGCCAGCGGAGCTTTTGCCTCAAGTGCCAGCACCGCCATTCACAAAGACGAGTTGCTGATTTTTGACAATACCGCCACCAACTTCAACAAGTCCGCCATCGGAACCTATTACTACTACAATTCGCAGTGGCGCAAAACCGGCAACACCACCGACTACAGCACCTCAAACATCTTTTTGTCTGGAGCTGGTTTCGTCGTGCGCAAAGCCATCACGAACGTAACTCCCACTTGGACCAATTCGCCGACTTACTGATATGCAACTCCGAAAACTTTCTCAGCTCGTATGCCTGCTCACGCTGGTGTTGCTGCCCGCCCGCGACGCCTTGGCACTAGCCACGCTTAACCTCGGCGCTTTGCCACTCAAGACCGCAGGTGGTTCGCTCATGAGCTTGAACGGCCTCGTCATTCTCGTCGCTAGCACCAACGGCACGACCTTTGGTGGGCCTACGGCCAGCTCTTTCGTTTCTAGCGGTAACATCGAAGTCGCGCGTTGGAATCTTTCTGGCAGCGGCAGCCCCGGCGAATTAGGCGATACCACTGGCCCCATCAGCGTGACCGGCAGCGTCGCTTCAGGTCAGGCACTCGCGCTCTACTGGTTTCCCACATTAACGACAGCAGCCTCTGTCCCCGGCGGTGGTGTTAGCTACGGATATTATCGCGACCCCGTGGCGAACGGTGTCTACGGTTCTGGCGTGGATGGCGGCGATCCTTGGTTTGTGCCCGCTGACGGCGCAACCATCACGCTTCTGATGGTGACCACCGAGGCCGGCGGCAGTGTCAACCCCACCAACAGCCCCGCGAGCCGCGTCGTTCCCGGCGGCAACAACAACCCCGTCGCCGTGGACGACAGTTTCGCCCGCACCAGCAGCCTCTCCATCAAGATTGACAAGGCCGCGCTCATCGCCAACGACACCGATTCCGACGGCGGCACAATCTCGCTCACCGGCGTGAACCTCACCACGACCAACGGCGTCACGCTCACCACCAACGCCACCGACGTGCTCTACCCCGCATCGGCTGCGAATGTGAACGACAAATTCACCTACACTATCAGCGACGGCCAAGGCGGCGCGGCTACCGGCTCTGTCTACATCACTATCATCAATGTCACCGGCACGAACTCCGTGATTTCGTTGCAAACCAGTGTGCCGTCGTCTGGTCAAGCCACGCTGAAATTTGCGGGCGTTCCCGGCTTCAGCTACGTCTCGCAATACGCCACCAACGTCAACGGCCCGTGGGTCAACTTCGCCACCAACGTCGCCGCCAACAACGGCCTGTGGACGAACATTGACGTGAACGCCACCAACGCCTCGCGTTTCTACCGCGCGAAATATTGAACCCCATTCGCCGCTGAAAATTTCCGCCGCGCGACTTTTAGTTGCGCGGCGGATTCCTTTTGCAATGTCCGCCTTTGGAGTGCGGCGACACGTCGCCGCTTTGGAACTGGGAG
>JBJOPC010000195.1:0-14008 GCA_046050965.1 Verrucomicrobiota bacterium
GAGCGATTCGATGTCGAGGAGATGTTTTTTGGTCCAGCTCATTTTATTTCCTTTCGACGATGACTTCGTCCGCGCCGCTCGCGCCGAGGCGCACGATGACTTTTTCGCCGGGCGAGGTGGGCACGTTTTTGCCGACGAAGTCCGCCTTGATGGGCAACTCGCGATGGCCGCGATCCACAAGGACGGCGAGTTGGATTTGTTTGGGCCGGCCAAAGTCGTTGAGCGCATCCATCGCCGCGCGGATGGTGCGACCGCTGAACAACACGTCGTCCACGAGGACCACGGTTTTGCCGGTCACGTCGAACGGAATGTCGGTCGGATAAATCGTGGGCGCGGCGCGGCGATCCAAATCGTCGCGGTGCATGGAGACATCGAGCGAACCGCAGGGAACGGGGTGTTGCCAAATCTCGGCGAGCGTTTGCGCGAGGCGTTGCGCGAGCGGCACACCACCGCGCGGGATGCCGACGAGGACGACGACGTCGCTGGCGTCGTTGCGCTCTGCGATTTCGTGGGCGACGCGCGTGAGGGCGCGGCGGATGGCGTCGGCGTTGAGAATTTGAGTGGCGTCAGGCATGGGAATGTGAAGGCAAAGGGCAAAGGGCAAAGGGCAAAAAGAAAACCCGCGCCGGAGATTTCCAGCGGGGGCGGACGAGAATTTTGGTTTTCATTTTTCCTTCGCTGCCTCACAGGGCGGCGTTAAAGGACGGGGCTGAATTTTCAGCCGGTCATACGCTGGTGGTGTGGCGTGTCTTGCGCCATTTGGAGCGGTGCTTGACAATCCAATCGGTCAAGGCGCGCTCAAAGCCGATATCGTGGCCGACCTTCTCGGACTCGATCCATTTGTGGCGCAGAATTTCTTCACGCTCCGCCTGAAACTCGCGGTAGAGCGAGGAGTTTTTGACCAACTCTTCACCGGAAAGATTTTTTCTCGTGTCGGACATACGAATTTTTTCCTGACCGAACCTAGCACAACTTCCGCCAACGGTCACGGACGGTAACAAACCCGCCGCCGCCATGTCACAACAAAAAGTGGCGAGCGTGGGGAGGTTGCAAGTTTTTGAACTGCGAACGCGCTGGGCGCACGGCGCAAAAAACCTGCAACCTGCAACTTTCAACCTGTAACAAACTTCCTCCCGTCGTTACCATCCGCGCCGCCGATGACGCATCCGCTGCTCTACCAAATCAACACCCGCTGCTGGCTCCGCGAACTTTCGCAGCGTCACGGCGCGGACATCACGCTCGCCAACGTCCCCGACGGCGAGTTAGCGTTCTGGCAGGCGCACGGGTTCACACACGTCTGGCTCATGGGCGTATGGACGGTCGGCCCGCGGGTGCGCGCCGAGGCCTTCAAATACGCCGACCTCCTCAACGCCTACAATTTTCTTGTCCCCGGCTGGACGGCGGACGATGTGCTCGGATCGCCCTACGCCATTGGTGATTACCACGTTTCGCCTGCGCTGGGCGGCGACGCGGCGTTGGAAAAATTCCGCGAACAACTTCACGCGCGCGGGATGAAATTAATTTTGGATTTCGTGCCGAACCATCTCGGCTTGGATCATCCGTGGCTGCGCGAGCAACCGGATTTTTTTGTGCAAGGCAGCGACGAAACTCAAGGCGTGTTCCAGCACCAAACCGTGCGCGGCCCGCGCTGGCTTGCCCATGGCAAAGATCCGCACTTCGCGCCGTGGATTGACACCGTGCAAGTGGACTACCGCCGCGCCGAAACGCGCGCCGCCATGCTCGCGTTGCTGCAAAGCGTCGCCGCCCGTTGCGACGGCGTGCGTTGTGACATGGCCATGCTGCTGCTCAACGAAGTCTTCGCCCGCACTTGGTCGCATCTGCCCGCGCAACCCAGCGCGCAGCCCGCGCCCACCACTGAATTTTGGGCGGACGCCATCCCTGCCGTGCAGCGCGCGCAACCCGGATTTATTTTTCTCGCCGAAGTTTATTGGTCGCTCGAGGGCCATCTGCAATCGCTGGGTTTTGATTTCACTTACGACAAACACCTCTTTGATTTGCTCGTCAACCATCGCGCCGCCGAGCCGCAAATTTATCTGAACTCCGCGCCGGAAAAATACATTCACGCCAGCGCGCACTTTCTGGAAAACCACGACGAACACCGCATCGCCCCGCGCCTTGCGCCCGCCGAACACCGCGCCGCTGCGTTGCTCACCCTCGCGTTGCCCGGCATGAGATTTCTGCACGAAGGGCAACTTACCGGCTACCCGCATCACATTCCCGTGCAGCTTGGCCGTCGGCCAGAAATCGCGCCGGACAAAACCGTCGCAGAAATTTACGAAACTCTTTTGTCCGTGCTGCAACAAACTGCCATCGGCAACGGCACGGCAAAAATTCTCGCGCCGCGCCGCGCGCATCCCGACAACGCCAGCGCGGAAAATTTCATCATCATTCTGTGGCAAGCGCAGCCGACGGAATTTGATTTGGTCGTCGTCAACCTTGCCTCGCACCGCAGCGAGTGCAACGTCGCCTTGCCCATCGCCGGACTCGCTGCGCATGACTGGCGGCTGCGCGACCTGCTCGGCAGCGAGCGCTACGAACGCACTGGCAAAGAGCTCGACGAACGCGGCCTGTTCCTCGACGTGCCAGCCCATGCCGCGCAAATTTTCCGCTTCGAGCAAAAGTGAATATCACCACCCAGTTCCGCCTCGTCCTCGTCACCGCGCCGGATTTGAAAAACGCTCGCCGCCTCGCGCAGTCCGCGCTCGCCGCGCGTCTGATTGCCTGTGCGAACTTGATTCCAAAAGTTGAATCGCACTATCGCTGGCAGGGAAAAATTGAGCGCGCGAACGAAGTTTTATTGTTGTTGAAAACCTCGCGGACGAAGTTGGTAAAGTTGGAAAAACTGATTCTCGCCATGCATTCCTACGACACGCCGGAGTTCGTCGTGCTCAAACTCGACGCGGGCAACGCCCGTTACCTCGCGTGGCTGGCGGACGCGGTGGAATGAATTTCAGTTTGCCGACAAATCGTCCGGCATTTGCGCGAGCAGTTTGAACGGTGCGCCTTTGCGGTGTAAGATTTCGCGCCAGAGTTTTTCCATCGGCGTGTCGAAGACGAGTTCCACCGAGGCGGGATGAGTGAGCCAAGCTTTGCGCTTCATTTCCGCGTCGAGCTGCCCCGCCGTCCAACCCGCGTAGCCAGCGAAGATTTTTATTTTCTGTGTGGGCGAGAACGACTCGGCCAACTCCACGAGGTCGGCCACGGAATGGTTCAAATCCAAATTCGGCAGCACGCTGGCGTCCGGCAAAAAATTATCCGCGTGCAAAAAACTGAAGGCCGTCGGTTGCACCGGCCCACCGTGAAACAGCGGCGCGGTCTTGAACGCATCAGGTAAATCCGCCACGAGCGCAGCCCCGACCTTCTTGCCGGTGGGGCGATTGAGCACGAGTCCGAACGCACCGTCGGCGTCGTGCTGGCAGATGAGCACGACGGCGTGGTGAAAAAACGAGCCGGCCAAGTCGCCGCCGTCGAGCAGCAACTGGCCGCGCAGAGATTTTGGAGTCGCACCCATCGCGGAGAAACTGTGCGCCAACTTCCCGCCGCTGGCAACGCGCCAAAACAAATCTGCTTCCGCATTGAACACTCCCCACTACAATGCGTCCAAGCTCTGCGTTATATGTCACACATCAAATCGCCCGCGCTCGCTTTGGCCGCGCTCACCTTGTCGCTCGTCGCCGTCCTCGCGCTCGCGCAGACCGAACCACCCGCACCGCGTCCGGTCACGCTCGCGCCGCCCGGCGAATTCAAACCCGACACTAATCTCAAGCTCGCGCCCAGCCCGGACGACGCCCCGATTGCCAAACTCACCGCGCGTTTTCTTCAGCAGGAAAATTATCGCCGCCAAAAATTCGACGACGTAGCGTCCAGCAATTTCCTCGCGCGCTACTTCACCGACCTTGATCCGCAGCACGTTCATTTCACACAGGGCGACCTGGCTGAGTTTAGCCGTTTCTCCACCACGCTCGACGAGTTGACCATGCGCTACGGCGACACCAGCCCCGGCTACGAAATTTTTGCGCGCTTCCTCGAACGCCTCAAGGAACACACCGCCTACGCCAAGGAGCTTTTGGTTCACGAGAAATTTGACCTCGCTACGCACGACCGCGTCTCGGCGAATCGCCACGACGCGCCGTATCCCAAAGACCTCGCCGACGCGCATCAACTCTGGCGCGACCGGTTGCGCTTGGAATATCTCGTCGAAAAAATCAGCGAAGAAACGCCGGAGAAAACCAACTCGGCGGCGTTGAAGCGCGAGGCCAAAACCAAAACCGAGAAAAATACGAGTGCCGTTGTCGCCGTCACCAACGCCCCCGCTAAACCCAAAACGCCCGCCGAAATCCACGCCGAAATCGTGGACAAACTCTCCCGCCGCTACGACCGCGTGCTGAAGTATTACGCCGACTTTGAGTCCGACGACGTGCTGCAAACCTACTTGAATTCCCTCGCGCACACCTACGATCCGCACTCGGATTATTTTGGCCGCCCTGCGTTCGAGGATTTTGCCATGAGCATGAATCTTTCGTTGTTCGGCATCGGCGCACTGCTCACCAGCGACGAAGAAGGCCGCTACTGCACCTTCAAGGAACTCAAACCCGGCCCGGCCAAAAAGTCCGGCGAGATTATCGAAGGCGACCGCATCGTCGCCGTCGCGCAAGGCACGAACGAACCCGTGGATGTCGTGGATATGCCGCTCAACAAAGTCGTGCGGCTCATTCGCGGCCCCAAAGACACCGAAGTGCGGCTCACGATTCTTCCGCCGAAAAACTCCAGCGCCACCACGCGCAAAGTCGTCACGCTCGTCCGGGCAGAAATCAAACTCGAGGAGTCCGCCGCCAAAGCCAAGCTCATCGAATTGCCCGGCGACAAAAAATCCGCCCCGCGCCTCGGCGTCATTCACCTGCCCTCGTTCTACGCGCCCACGCCCACTAGCAACCCGGACAAAGCCACCGAACATTACACCACCGAAGACGTCACCAAGCTGCTCGTGAAACTCGCGCAGGAAAAAGTGGACGGCGTTATTTTGGATTTGCGCCATAACGGTGGCGGCTCGCTTGAAGAAGCCATCCGCCTCACCGGTCTGTTCATCAAAGACGGCCCCGTAGTGCAAGTGCGGATGCCCAACGGCAACACGCAGGTCAAAGCCGACACCGACCCGGCGCAATTTTACGCCGGCCCGCTCTTCGTGCTGACCGACCGCTTCACGGCGTCGGCGTCCGAGATTCTCGCCGGCGCGCTGCAAGATTACGGACGCGCCGTCATCATCGGCGAATCGCTCACACACGGCAAAGGCACGGTGCAGACTTTGCAACAACTCGATCCATTTTTGCACGGCGCGCTCTTTACCACCAACGACCCCGGCGCGATTAAGTTGACCATCCAAAAATTTTACCGCCCCAGCGGCCAGTCCACGCAGTTGAAAGGCGTCGTGCCGGACATCATTTTGCCGTCCGTGAACAATCTGCGCGACGACATCGGCGAGACCGCCGACGAAAACGCATTGCCGTGGGACACCATCGCGGCGGCTGACTACGAGCACTACGACCAAGTCGCGCCGTTCGTGGGCGAACTCCGCGCCCGCTCCAACGCGCGCGTCGCCACCAATCAGGAGTTCGGCTACATCCGCGAAGACATCGGCCTCTACCAAAAATTTCAAGCCGACAAAACCTATTCGCTGAACCAAGCCGACCGGCTCAAAGAAATCCGCGACAACGAAGCCCGCGCCAAGGCGCGCGAGCAAGAACGCGCCGCGCGCAAAACGCCCGAGCCAATCGTCCACGAATTCAATCTCGCCCAAGCGGAGTTGCCCGGCCTGCCACCGCCCGCCGCCAAAACCAACAGCGTCGCCGTCAAAGGTGAAACGCCCGCTGCCGAAGACGACAGCGACGACGAAAAACCCGCTGCCGTGGATCCCGTCTTGAGCGAATCCGAACGCATCTTCGTGGATTATCTGAACCTACTGAAGACTCGCCCCGTCGTAGCCGTCGGCAAGTGAAGTGGGAAAAATTAGTAGCCATTCTCCCTCACCCCAGCCCTCTCCCGCAGGGAGAGGGAGAAAGGCGCGCAGTAACAAACGGCTTTTTTAGAAGCCGTGCGGCGAAAAACTTATTTCTTCACCGGCGCATTCGTCTTGAACGCCGAGCGCAGCAGCCAGTGCCGTTTCAACCCTTGCACCATGTCGTCCGTGTCCGTGATGGTTTTGGAGACGTTGCTCACAAGCTGGGGATTCGCTTGCACCTGCGCGTTGAGATTGCTGGTGATGGCGGAAAGATTTTCCAACGACGCCGTCACCTCGGCGAACAGCGCGGGCAAATTCGTGTCCACCGTCGTCATCGAGGAATCCACTTTGCCGAGCGTGCTCGTGAGACTGCGGTTGAGGTTCGTGGGGATGAGCCAGTCGCCGAGCGTGCCGGGGCCGTGCAGTTGCGCGGTGATGCCCCGCACGTCGGTCAGCAACGGCTGCACGATGAGCGCGGTCGCGTTCAAGTTGGACGTGAGCGCGGTGGCGTGGTCGAGCGCGGCATTGAGCTTGTTGGTGAGGTTGAGAATATTCGGCAGCGCGAGTTCGATCTGGCTGGCGACGCGTTCAAGGCGTTCGTTCAGCGCGGCGGTTTCTTCCGGCGCAATCCAGTAGACCTCGTTCAAGTTGGTGTAAAAACTTTTCACATCCGCCTCCACGCGCTGCTTGAATGCGTCTGCCACAAGCCAATCGAATTTGGCGCGGTCGGCTTGTTCCAAGCCGGGATTGGCTGCGCGCATTTTTTCAATGGCAGATTTTTTTGCTTCCGTCGCGGGCTTCCAGCGCAGCATGGCCACGGCGGTTTTATTCGTGCCTTCGTTGATGGTCGGCACACCGCCGTATTTGCCCTTGGTGATTTCCAACACGCGGTTGCCGAGCAGGTCGGAAGAAACTTTTACCTGCGAATTGTCCCAGATGTAGCCGTAGTGCGGCTTGAGCACGGTGAAATCAATCGTCACGCCGAACCACGCGTCTGGCTCGTTGGGAATCACGTCGGTGATTTCGCCCGCCGTGAAACCCATCAATTTCACCGGGTCGCCGACTTTGAGTCCGGCGGCGTTATTGAGCGAAGTCTGGTATTTGAACTTGGGCGTGAACCAGCCCTTGCGCGCCGCCGTGTGATAAACGTAGTAGCCAAAACCCGCGACCAGCAACGCCGCCGCGAGAAACACAAACCAACCCACCGCGCGCTCCACGCGGCTTAAGCGCGTGCGCAGTTGCGGAGTCAAATCTTGCAAAGCCATAAATAATTTCAGATTGCCGATTGCCGATTGCTGATTGCTGAAGGCGCGTCAACGCTAGTCGCGCCGAGTTGCAGTTCAAGCTTTCCCTCGTGCAGCCGCGCGAATTGCCGCGCGCTCTCGTGCCACACCGCTGCGTCATCCGCCGTCACCACGAGCGTCGGCTTGAGTTGGCCGAGCGCATTATGCCACCACGCTGAATGCCGCGCGTCCGCGCCGCCGAGCGGGTTGTCCACCAACAGCAATTCCGGTTCGAGCGCCAGCGCGCGCGCCAGCCCGGCGCGCTTCTGCCAGTTGCGCCCCAGCGCGCCCGGCGTGCTGTTCGCCCACGGTGTCAGCTCGGCGAATTCCAGCAGCGACTCCACGCGCGCGGCGAGTTCGCTCGGCGAAAGTTCGCGGTGATACCGCAACGGCAACGCGACGTTTTCTGCCACCGTGAGTTGACTGAACAAATGTCCGCCGTCGAAAACCAAACCGACCTTCAGCCGTTGCGCCAACTGCTCCGCCTCCGTCTCTGGCAACTGCGCGCCAAAAAATTCCATCGCGCCGCGCGTCGGCGAATGCAACCCCGCCGCGAGCATCAGAAAATCCGTTTTGCCCGCGCCGCCCACGCCGGACACACACCAGAAATCGCCCGCTGCCACGCGCCAGTTCGCGTCCGTCACGAGCGCGCTTTCCGCATCGCGTTGGAAGGACGCGGAGACGTTGAGCAGTTCGAGCAGCGGCGGATTCATTTCACGCGAGCAGATAAACCAAGATGAACAGCGCATCCAGCACGATGAACGCAATCACACTTTGCGCCACCGCCGCCACCGTCGCGCGCGAAACTTCCTCCAACCGCAGTGGCTGAGCCAGCCCGTGATAGCACGTCACGATGGCGATGATGAAACCGAACGCGCACGTCTTCAGCGCGAGCAGCGCAAAATCCAAACCACGCAACGCCCCCGCGAGTTGGCGAAAATAATCGCCCGGCAAAATCGGCACGTCCTGCACGAATGCCCACAGGTAACCGCTCACCAGCGCGCCGAGGATGAGATAAACCGTCAGCGAAAAAGTTCCCAGCGCGAGGCCGATGACGCGCGGCACGACGAGGTAATGCACCGGGTCAATGCCTAGCGCCTCCAGCGATTCCACCTCGCCCAGCGCGCGCGCCGTGCCGAGTTCGATGACGTTGGCCGTGCCGACGCGCGCCAGCACGAGCGCCGCCGCAAGCAGCGGCCCAAGTTCCCGCACAATGACCACCACCATGACCGTGCCGAGATAATTGAGCGTGCCGAGCTTTTGCAAAATCACGACCGTCTGTCCGATCACGAGGAAACCCAGCGCGACCGCGAGGAACAAAAACATCGGCAACAAACTCACGCCCGATCGCGAAATCTGCTGGCGCGTGAGCGGCGCGATGACGTCGCGGGCGACGCGGGATTTTTTCAGGATGACGCCGAGGGTGATGAGCGCGAACGCGCCGAGTCCTTGCACCGTGAGCAGCGCGAGAAACACGCGCCGCGCCAACCGGTCGGTGAACGACTTCGGCGACGGCGCGCGCCGCAGCAACCGCGACGGCGGTTCCACTAGCGCGCTGAAAGTTCCGGTTTCCACGCGCACAACCTAGCGAGCCGCGTTGAGCTTGTCTATGCAGGCGCACAGACGAATCAGTTTTTGCCTTTTGCCCTTTGCCTTTTGCCTTAACTTTTCCCGGTGACCATCATCACCGACGAACGCTGCACCGGCTACGCGCAACCCGGCCATCCCGAACGCCCGCAACGCGTCGCCACCACGCTGCAAAAACTCCGCGCGCAGACGGAACTCCCGCTCACTTTCGCCGCGCCCGACGCTGTGAGCGACGAACAAATTCTCCGCGCGCACACGTTGGAAATGCTCGCACGCTTGCACGTCGCGGAAGCTTTCGACGACGACACGCCGCACTTTCCCGGCATCGCCGACCACGCGCGGCGTTCCGTGGGCGGCGCGCTCGCAGCCATGCGACTCGCGCTCGCGGGCGAACCAGCGTTCGCGCTCCTGCGCCCGCCCGGCCACCACGCCACGCGCGAACGCAGCATGGGTTTTTGCTATTTGAACAACGTCGCCATCGCTGCGCTCGTTGCCCGGCACAACGGCGTGAAGCGCGTCGCAGTTTTTGATTTCGATGTCCACCACGGCAACGGCACGGAAGATATTTTGGTGAACCAAACTGGCATCGCCTTTTTTTCCGTGCATCAAGTCCCCGCGTATCCCGGCACGGGCGAGCGCAACGTAGGCAACAATTGCTTCAACTACCCCGTCGCCCCGCACACGCAGCGCGCCGAGTATCGCGCCACGCTCGCCCACACGCTGGCGGATTTGAAAAAATTCGCGCCGGAACTCATCGCGGTCTCCGCCGGGTTCGACGCCTTCGCGCGCGACCTCCTCGCACAAGGCTCGTTGGAAGCGGAAGATTTCCAGTGGCTCGGCGCGGAGTTGCGCTCGCTCGACGTGCCGATGTTCAGCGCGCTCGAAGGCGGTTACAGCAGCAAACTGCCGGAACTGATTTTCGCGTATCTCAACGGGCTGGCGGGAAAATAATCCGCGAATTCCGCGAGTTTTCGCGAATGAATTTCCCTGTTATTAATTCGCGAAAACTCGCGCAATTTGCGGATTCATTCTTTCGCCACGCCAGATTTTCCGTTATCTCACCCGCGTGAACGGCTCGCGCCACATTCGTAACCTCGCCCTCGTAGGCTTCATGGGCGTCGGCAAAACGTCCGTCGGCCACGCGCTTGCTGAAACGCTCGGCTTTGAGTTTCTCGACACCGACGTTGTCATCGAGGAGCGCACCGGCAAAACCATCACACAAATCTTCGCCGACAACGGCGAGCCTGCGTTTCGCGAGATGGAAAAAAATCTCATCGCCGAACTCGCCACGCGCGAGCGGCTCGTCATTTCCTGCGGCGGCGGACTCGCGGCGAACCAAATGAACCTCGATGCGTTAAAAAGCTTTTCGCTCGTCGTCTGTCTGTGGGCGTCGGCGGAAAAAATTCTCGCCCGTGTGCGCCATCAAGCGCATCGCCCGCTGCTGCACGACCCCGACCCGCTTGCAAAAATCAAGACGCTGCTCGCCGCGCGCGAGCCGTTCTATCGCCAAGCTGACGTGATGGTGAATACCGAGTTGCGCTCCGTGAAAGCCGTCGCGCAACAAGTCGCCCATCAGTTCCGCCTCGACCACGGCGGCGGAAAATGAACGACGCCATCCGCCAGTGCGCTCGCGAACTCGGCTTCGACGATTGCCGCATCACCACCGCTGCGCCGCCCGACCACGCCGCGCACTTCCAAGACTGGCTCGCGCAGAACCATCACGGCGAACTCCACTGGCTCGCCCGCAACGCCGACAAACGTGTGGAACCGCAGCGCGTCCTCGCCGAAGCCAAGAGCGTTATCACCCTCGCGGTCAGCTACCAGAACTCCAATTCATCGTCCGGCATTATCGCCCGCTACGCTCGCCACACGGATTACCACGACGTGCTGGCCGAACCTTTGAAGCAACTCACCGACTTCGTGAACGCGCTCGCGCCCGACACCCGCTCGCTCTGGTATGTGGACACCGGCCCGCTACTCGAGCGCGACCTCGCGCAACGCGCCGGACTCGGCTTCGTCGGCAAACACACCAATCTCATCAGCCGCTCGCTCGGTAATTGGTTTTTCATTGCCGAGATTCTTACCACGCTGGAACTCGCGCCAGACGCGGCGGAGAAAAATCATTGCGGCAAATGCACCAGTTGCATGACCGCGTGTCCGACGAATGCGATTCCAAAACCGTTCACGCTCGATGCGCGCCGCTGCATTTCCTACCTGACCATCGAACTCAAAGGCGCGATTCCCGTCGAGCTGCGCCCACTCATCGGCAACCGCATCTACGGCTGCGACGACTGCCTTGCCGCGTGTCCGTGGAATCGGTTCGCGCGCGAAGGCCGTTTGATGAAGCCGCACGTCCGCGAAGATTTGTCCGCGCCGGATTTGCTCAAACTGCTCGCGCTCGACGACACGGGTTTCAAAAAACATTTCGCGGGAACGCCCATCTTACGCACGAAACGTCGCGGCCTGCTGCGCAACGTCTGCGTCGCGTTGGGAAATGTTGGCGACGCGAATGCCCTGCCCGCCTTGGCGCGCGCCACGCACGACCTCGAACCGCTCGTCGCCGAACACGCCGCGTGGGCGATGGAAGAAATCAAGCAACGGCTCGCGCGGTGAGGAACGCCTTCAGTTCCGCCGCCGCTTTGCCGCCGAAGCCGGGGACTTCCGCGATTTGCTCGACGGTGGCGAGTTGCAGGCGGCGCACGGAGCCGAACTTTTTCAGCAACGCCGCCTTGCGCGCGTCGCCGATGCCGGGAAATTCGTCCAGCACGCTCTCGGAGATTTTTTTGAGCCGCAGTTGCGCGTTGTAGCTGTTCGCCACGCGATGACATTCGTCGCGCAGCCGTTGCAACAACTTCACCGCCGGATGATTCAAGCCGAGCCGCAACGGTTCACTCTCGCTCGGCTGGTAAATTTCCTCGAACTCTTTGGCGAGGCCGATGACGGGGATTTTCCCTAACCCTAACTTGATCAATTCGGCACACGCGGCGTTCAGTTGTCCTCGGCCACCGTCCACCATAATCAAGTCCGGCATCGGCTTGGCTTCGCGCTTGAGTCGCGCGTAACGCCGCCGCACGACTTCCGCCATACTTGCAAAGTCATCTTGTCCGGTGACGCCCTTGATTTTGAAACGCCGGTAATTCGCTCGGTCGGGGCGTCCGTGTTTGAAACTCACGAGTGACGCGACGGCGAACGTGCCGCTGATGTTCGAGATGTCGAAGCCTTCGATTCGCACCGGCGGCGCGGGCAGATTCAACACCTTCGCCAGCTCCACCAAATCTTGCGACGGATTGATGGCGAGTGGCAAATTGTAGGGGACGCGCTCAAATTTTTCCGTCTTCTTCCAAGTGTCGGCAAGGTCGCGCAGCAAGTCGCGCAGGTCGGCGGCTTTCTCGAAGTCGTGCGCGGCGGCGGCCTTTTTCATCTCGGCTTCGAGCTGTGGTTTCATTTCGCGGCATTGGCCTTCGAGGAAATTGCACGCGGCCAAAACCTGTTCGAGATATTGTTCGCGTGTGACGTTGTTCACGCACGGCGCGGTGCAGTATTTCAGATTCGCGTAGAGGCAATGTTTGTAGTCCGCCGCACCCGGTGTGAACACGCGGCAGCCGCGCAAGTTGAACTGTTTGCGTGCGAGCGCGACGATGTTGCGCAGACCGACTGAATTCACGAACGGCCCGAAGTAACGCGCGCCGTCGTCTTTCTTCAAACGCGTGAACGTGAAATTAGGGATGGGATCGTTGAGGTTGACCTTGAGCTGGAGGAAGCGCTTATCGTCGCGCAGGCTGATGTTGAAGCGCGGTTTGAATTCTTTGATGAGTTTGCTTTCAAGCAGCAACGCCTCGGGTTCGCTGCGGACAACGTGAACATCAAAGTCGTGGATGGCTTCGACGAGTGCGTTGAATTTCAAGTCCCAACCCAGACGGCGCGCGGATTGAAAATACTGACTGACGCGTTTCCGCAAATCGCGCGCCTTGCCGACGTAGATGACCGTGCCGAAGCGGTCGCGGTGCAGATACACGCCGGGTTTGTGCGGGACGGTTCCCAGTTTTTTGCGGATGGCTTCGGCGACAGGCACGGAGGGAATTTCACGCAAAGACGCGGAGGCGCAAAGGAATTTCTGCGCGTCACCCGTGCCGGCTGTGCTGCACCATCGTGTGGACGATGTTCCAACCGTGCGCGGCCGCGAGCACGAGCAGTGCGATGCCAGAAAAGTGTTCGAGCTTTAACAATGTTTTCTCGCTCAACCGCCCTTGCGCGAACGCTGCGAGCCAACTCAACACCGTGAACCAAACACCCACGCCCACCGCCACGCCGCACACGCAGGCGAACTTGGTGCCGCGATAGTCGGTGTTCACCCAGTCGCGCGAGATGAAGTTCGCCGCGACCACAATCCAGAAGAGCAACACGCCGGGATTCGCCATCACGCGCACGAAGCCCTGCATGTAGGCAGACGTGGGATGAAATTTTTGTTCCACGCGCGCTTCCAGTTCGTCTGTTTTGTCCGTGAGGTGCGTGGGCGCGGAAACATTTTTGGCCGAGAGAAATTTGATGCCAAGGAACAACATGAAAACAAAACTGATCAATTCCATCGCGGCTTTGACTGTGCCGCGTTGAAAAAAGGAAGCGAAGCCCGTGAACGCCACCGTGCAGTAAATAATGTCCATCGTCAGCGCGCCTGCGCCGATGAGCAGCGCGGTGCGAAAACCTTTGCGCGCGCCCTCGTTGATGATGGCGAGGTTGACCGGGCCGATGGGAATCGCCAGCAACGTGCCGCTGACGAAGCCGGTGAGCGCGGCGAGCGCGACAGGATGTTGCTCGGAGAACATGGCTAGGTCGCCGTCTCGCTGTCGCCGTCGTCATCTTCCTCAATCTCGTGCCGCCAAGCGCGGGAAATGTGCGGGCGCACAAAGCCGTAGAGCAAATAGCCCGTGAAGAATAGCGGCAGGACGTAATACAAAATTTTCTCACGCAGCACGAGCAGCAGCCCAACAATCAGCGCGGCGACCAGCACTTTCAGGAACGTCGTGGACGAACGCAGCCCCAGCGATTTGAAACTTGGATAGCGCACCTCGCTCACCATCATCGCAGACAAGAAAACCAGCACGACCGCCAGCAGCCAACCCCA
>JBJOPC010000196.1:0-2845 GCA_046050965.1 Verrucomicrobiota bacterium
CCACGGCGGACGGGGCGGTGCCGAGAAAGATGGTGCGGGCGACACGTCGCGCGGCTTGGATTGCCCCGAAGCGCGGTTCCTTGGATTCCAGTTCGGTCGTCTCGGCGCGCTCGCCGTCAACATCACCTTCAATGACGGCATCCCAGCCGTTTTGAAGATGGTAGGTAAGTTCATTGCGCGTCTCGCCGTCGTATAGCGGCAGGCTGCCGGGGAGAATCATCAAATCCTGATTCTGATCTTTCCACAGGCGATAAATGACTTTCGCCATGAGCTTGAGCACGCCGCGCGTGCGCTGGAAACCGTCAAGCGTGGACCAATCTTCGTAAAGCCGGTCAAAGATTTCGGGGTGGATGGGATACGCCTGCACGAGCCGGTCAAAATAGCGCGCCTCCTGCGTTTCGGACGGGAGTTTTGCACCTTCGGAAATGTAGGCGTCGGCAAAGGCGCGACAGACGGCGTCGCGGTTTTTCAAATCGCGGATCGGTTCAAACAAGCGGCGGCGCACGATCTCAAACGCCTCCTCGGTGGCGACTGGCTTCCAAATTGCCTGAACGCGCCCAAAGGTTTTTTCCAAAGCGCGCAACGTCGCGACACCTTTTTGACCGCCAGCCTCAACATCGGATTCCGGCAGTGATGCGAGCAAGACGACATTGGGAACAAGTTTCATCGCTTCTGTGAGCGCTTGGACGAAGGACAAATTGCTGTCGTAAGTGCCGCCGCTAAGGACTTGGCCATTGGAAAATTGGCGGATGTAGGCGACCAACTCGTCCACGAGCACGACGCAGGGCGCATGATTTTCCAAAAGCGTCCGCAACACGTCCTTGCCGGGTGATGTGCCATTGGCGTCGGCTTCTTTGAGTAGGGCAAACGATTCTTCGCCGCCGAGTTGCCACGCGAGTTCGCCCCAAAGAGTGTGAATGACTTGCTTGCCATGTTTCCACGGTTGGCCGGGGGCGTGGGCGTTGCCGTCCAGCACGGCGACGCGAGCTTTTGGCATGTCCATGAGTTTGGCCTGATCCAACAGCGCGGGAATGCCGGGCAAATCCTTCAAAGCGCATTTGCGCGTGGCGAGATGATAGACTGCCAGCATGGTGTGCGTCTTGCCGCCGCCGAACGCGGTTTGCAGTTGGATGACGGGATCGCCGCCCTGACTGTTGAGTCGGCGGGCCACGGACGTGAGCAGCAGGCGCATTCCCTCGGTGATGAACGTGCGCTCGAAGAACGCCGCCGCGTCCTGATATTCTCGCGTGGCCTTGCCGGTCTGAACCGCCGTGATGTCGGCGGCGAACTCGGACTGTTGGAACGTGCCTTCAAGCACGTCCGCGTGTGGCACGGCGATTTCTCTCCAAGGTTTTAGGCTCATAAAATTGTTTCGTGTGTGTTGATGTTCTGCGTCACGGTTCGCTCAAGCAGGGCCAAATTTATCCCATACGTCGCCACCAGCTAATCCGCTTTCATTGTCACGGCAAAATGTGATGCCCTTATCGGTCAGGAACACCATGCCTCGACCGTCTTTCAGAATGAGACCGTCATATCGCAGTTCGGAAACACCGGCTTGGAACTGCGGGTGATCCATCGCTAACGGATGCACACCAAAAGCCCACCGTTGGCTGAAATCATCTTTGAACTGCTCTCGCTGAAATTTCCAAAGTGTTCTTAAAACTTTGCGTGCTGGTTTTGAGTAATCGCCAAGCATCTTTGTTTGAGGCGCGGGCAATTTTTCAGGTTCGGAAATGCCAACACCCTTGAATACAATTCCCTCTTTTTCCCCGGGTGGCGCGTCAACCGAGTCGTCGAAGACGTTGTTCATCATCACACCATCCTTGCCGAAGCCTTTCACATAGTAAGCCAGCAACGGAAGGATGAATGGCAATCCGGCGATAGCCAGGAGGATGATGGATTGCCACGTTAAGAACGTGGGGTGATGGTAGGAAAAACGCGCTGCCGCAACGAAAGCACCCAGCACTGCGACATGGCAGAAAATGAGGTAGTTTCGCATCCATGTATTCATTTGAAAAATTCTCCTTGCTTCTCTGGTGTGGGGGCGGCGGCGGCGGCGGATTCGATGCCGGTCCAACTGGTGATGAGTTCGTTATAGGCGCGGGCATCCTCGGATTGTCCGAGACGTTCGCAAAGGGTGTAGAGGCGATAGGCCAATTGCCGCACCGCTTCGGCCTTGCCGCCGAGCGCGGCGAGAAGCGCGCCGGAAGCAGAATCGCCGCCTTGACGGAGGGCGCGGATGAGTTGATGCAATGCTTCCCAAATGGGTGTGCGTTTGTCGGTGCGCGGGTCCCAATCGGTGGGATACTCTGACCATTTGAGCAGGCGGACTTTGCCGCCGCCACTTTTGAGAACACCGGCCTCTTTCATGCCGTCAACACTTGTGCCTTTGCCGCGCGATAGCGTGTCCGCATCGCCAAAAACCCCTTCATTCCAGCCATTTTGCTCGAACCAATGAAGACAAAATTGCGTGTCGGCGTCGAAATCGTCTTCGGCAAGAAATCGGTTAATGAGCTGGAGCGCGGTGCGGACGCTCATCGGCTTCCCATCGGCTTCAAGCACTGCGGCGTATTTGGAAAATACCGCCATGCCGGGGCCGATAATTGCCTGCGACAAATCCACCGGCGCGACTGGAGAATGTTCGCCTCCGGCGCCCTTGGTCATTTCATCGAGCGCCTCGGGTAAAACGCCATTCAACTCACGAAGAAACTCTCGCCGGGAAACGGTGATTGCATCGGTTGGACGCTTGCGACAAACAAGAACGATGCTGGATGCAAGGGCATTTGTGCCCATGCCAATCATCCGAAATTCCTGCTCGCTGCGAAGAGGCCAAGTGCCAACGATG